>JAHLFG010000035.1 GCA_018883895.1 Candidatus Anaerobiospirillum merdipullorum | reverse complement strand
AAGGTGGGAATCGTCTGCCAAGAAAAAGGCTGGAAAGGCGGGGGTATAAAATTCATTTTCTTATTTTTATCTGCATATTTTTATTTATTTATCAAAATGTTAAAAATTGCGATAAAAATAAGAGCTAGTTTTTCCACAAGGTTTTTTATCTTGACCGCCAGAGCACTTTTGCATAAAATTCGGCGATTTTGGATAATGTATTCTTTTGGATTTTAGTTAACAAAAGATAACTAAAATTTTACTTTCATGAACAGGGCATCATGATCAGATTTATCGTCAAGCGAGACGGCAGAAAGGTCTCGTTTAATCAAAACAAGATAGCCAACGCTATCAAAAAGGCCTTACTCTCAGTCCATCCTGACGATGACATCACTCCTCAGGACGAGGAGTTGGTGGTAAAGCTCACGGCCGAAGTAGTCGGTATCATTGAAGGTGAAGTCAACAAAGTCCCGACTGTGGAGCACACGCAGGACTTAATTGAAAGAGTACTCATCAAGCACGATCTTGCCGATGAGGCCAAGAACTTCATTCTCTATCGTCAGCAGCGCACCAATGTGCGTACTTATAATGCCGACTTAACGCGCATTTACCGTGATTTGACCTCCAAGTCCACCGCGGACATGGACTTAAAGCGTGAAAATGCCAATATCGACGCCAATGCACCGATGGGCTTAATGCTTCGATTCGGCTCTGAAGGCTCTAAGGACTTCGTAAAGCGCTATGTGTTAAAGCCCGAGCATGCTTTAGCACACAGCAATGGCACGATTCACATTCACGATTTAGATTTCTATCTGTTAACCATTAACTGCTGCCAAATTAGCCTCAAGCATCTGTTTGAGCGTGGCTTCTCCACGGGACATGGCTTCTTACGTGAGCCGCAGTCCATTCAATCTGCCGCGGCTTTGTGCTGTATTGCCATTCAGTCCAATCAAAATGACATGCATGGCGGTCAGTCCATCCCGATGTTTGAGTATGACTTAGCCCCCTATGTGGTGACCTCCTACTTAAAGCACTTAAGCAAGGTCATACAAGTTACCCTGCGTGATGACAGTTTTGATACCAATCCACTCAAGGCTGTAGGCCGCACGATCTATCAGGACGACAAAACCATTATGGGTAAGGCGCAACAAGCTAAGTTACGTCGCGCCGTAGAGCAGGCCTTAGAGGGTAAAATTAAGGCAGAAGAATTTAAAGACACCATCGACTACATCATGGCGGAAGCCTTAAAGCTTACCGAGCGTGAGACCTATCAGGCGATGGAAGCGGTCATCCATAACTTAAACTCGATGCAATCGCGCGCCGGTGCGCAGGTGCCGTTCTCGTCCATTAACTACGGTACCGGAACTACCGCCGAGCAGCGCCTTATCATGAAAAATGTGCTCTTAGCGACCGATGCCGGTTTAGGTGGTGGTGAGACCCCGATTTTCCCGGTGCAGATCTTCAAGGTAAAAGACGGCATTAACACTAAGCCTGGCGATCCCAATTACGATTTATTCCGCCTCGCCTGCGCCGTATCGGCCAAGCGTCTGTTCCCGAACTTCTCGTTCTTAGACGCGCCGTACAATATGCAGTACTACAAGCCCGGGCATCCGGAAACGGAAGTAGCCTTAATGGGCTGCCGTACCCGCGTGTTTAGCAATATTTACGATAAGACCAAGGAAATCATCCCCGGGCGCGGTAACTTATCCTTTACCACGGTCAATCTGCCACGTTTAGGCATTGAGGCCCATGGCTCGATTAGTCAGTTCTATGACAGCTTAGACAAAGTGGTCTATATGATCTTTGATCAATTGCTCGACCGCTTTGACATCATTGCCAACAAGCATGTTTATAACTATCCCTTCTTAATGGGTCAGGGGGTTTGGATTGACTCCGAGCGCCTGAATATGGATGACAAGATTGGCGATGTGATTAAAAACGGCTCACTGTCAGTAGGCTTTATTGGCCTGGCCGAAACCTTGGTGGCATTAATTGGCAAGCATCATGGTGAAAGTGAGGAGGCACAGCGCTTGGGCCTGGAGATCATTGGGCATATGCGTGAGCTGTGCGATAAGAAGGCCGTCGACAGCGGGCTGAACTTTAGTTTATTCTCTACGCCAGCTGAGGGCTTATCCGGGCGTTTTGTGAAAATAGATCGCAAGATTTATGGCTCACTTAAGGGCATAACTGATAGAGATTATTACACCAACTCTTTCCACATTCCGGTGTATTACAATATTTCAGCTGCCGATAAGATTCGCCTTGAAGGCCCGTATCACGCCTTATGCAATGCCGGTGCCATTTCCTATGTGGAAATGGATGGCGATTTAACGCGCAATGTCGATGCCTTTGAGAAAGTTATCCTTTATATGAAGGAATGTGGCATGGGCTACGGCTCCATCAATCATCCGGTGGATCGTTGCCCGGTATGCGGCTTTGTCGGTGTCATCAATGATGTGTGCCCGAAATGTGGCCGCCGCGATGGTGAAGGTGTCACCATCGAAAGATTAAGTAAACTCGGGGTAGATTGCATCTGCCGCGGTTAAACAAATACAGAACTACAGCTTTTTTATTTTTCATAACAGGAGCACAAGCAAATGGTAACTAGATTGCATGAGCGTAATGGTGTGGTAGGTGAAGGCGTGAAGTTTGAGCGCATCAGAAGAGTGACCGGCTACTTAGTAGGCACCTTAGATCGCTTCAACGACGGCAAGCGTGCCGAAGAGCGTGACCGCGTCAAGCACATGCACGTTAACTAAGATTAAGCGCGACAGCTATGGTAGATGAAATTGATTTAAAGCGTTTAGACGAAACCTATATCCGCATCGCCGGTGCGGTACCGGAGTCTATTGTGGACGGACCGGGGATCCGTTATACCATTTTCACCCAAGGCTGTCCCTTCCGTTGCCCGGGTTGCCACAATCCACAAGCGCAACCCTTAAATGGCGGCATGGAGGTAAAACTCTCCGTGCTTTATAAGGAAATCAAGTCAAATCCCCTCATTAAGGGCGTCACCTATTCAGGAGGTGAGCCTTTTATTCAAACCCGCCCGCTCATCGCCCTGTCACAAGTACTGCGCGCTGAAGGCTATTCGCTGTGGTCTTATTCAGGCTATACCTTTGATAAGCTCTCAAGCGATTTTATGCAACGTGAGCTATTACAGTATTTAGATGTGGTGGTGGACGGCCCCTTCGTGCAAGCAAAGCACTCCCTTGATCTTGATTTTCGCGGCTCTTCTAATCAGCGCATCATCGACGTACAAAAGTCACTTGCCTGTGGCAAGGTGGTGCTCGCTGAAGGCTTTAAATAAGATGAGGAAGATCGCATGAGCGCGCGCATCGTCTTATGCCCCTCGTGCGATCAGGCCGTGACCCTGCCGCCTTATGAGCATGGTAAAAAATGTGTCTGTCCTGTCTGTGGCGCCCTCTTGCGCTCGGGACATTTAAATACCATCAAAAACAGCGCCATTTGCGCGATTGCCACCTTAATTCTGCTTTTTTGCGCCATCTTTCAGCCCTTTTTATCCATTGAAAGCTTAGGCATCTATCATGAAATCGCCCTTTCCTCCATTTTTGGGGTGCTCAAAAGCGATTGGTCCCTACTGCTCACGGTATTTTTACTGTTTACCTTTCTGTTGCCTACAGTAATGCTCTTACAGCAGATCTTAATTGGCTTGTGCGGCCAAAGCCCCGAACGCATTTTCTGTAAGCTCTATGCTTTCTGCCACCGCTTTTGCATGGTGGATGTCTTTGTCTTTGGGGTAATTGTAAGTTTGGTAAAACTTACCTCCCTCGCGCGCGTTAACTTTCATGCTGGATTTTATTTAGGCTTCATCGCCTCAATGCTGTTAATTTACTGTTGGGTCAAGGTACCCCCGACTAAGATGTGGGATGCCTATATGCCATCCACCGCCGCCCCACGCCCCGGCATACGCGGCATTGAGCAGGGTTTTATCTACTGTAAGCATTGTGGCTGTGTGTATCTGGCGGCAAAACACCATCATTGCCCGCGTTGTCGGCAAATAAGCACTTATCGTATTGCCGGGAGTAGACAGCGTACTTTAGCCTTATTGCTTGCCGCCTTGATCCTGTATCTGCCGGCTAATCTCTATCCTATTATGTTTACCACTTATTTGGGTAATGCCGTAGGCTCGAATATCGTCGATGGCGTAATTTCTCTGTGGGATATGAACTCACAGGCAGTGGCACTTATCATTCTCTTTGCCTCAATCTTTATTCCGGTCTTTAAGATTGTGCTCTTATTACTCTTAATCTACTTAACGCGCCATCAACAAGTGAGCAAACCAGCTTGGTTGAGCGGCTTTTATCGTGTAATCTCTTTTATAGGTAAATGGTCGATGATTGACGTCTTTGTGGTCATCATCATGTCCGCGACTGTACGCATGTCCGGACTATTAACCATCGATCCGGGCTTTGCCATCATCGCCTTTTGTGCGGTAGTCTTGATTACCATGGCGGCAGCTGAACTCTTTGATGAACGCTTAATTTGGGATAATTTCTATGCCGGAACAGAACGAAGCACGCGTTAAAAAAGCCAGACGCCTTAATTTGGTATGGCTCGTGCCGCTGCTTGCACTCATTATTACCGCCATCCTCTTGTGGCATAACACCTTAGATAAAGGTCCGCGTGTAGAATTGACCCTCACGAGTGCCGAAGGCGTAGAGCAGGGTAAGACCTTAGTTAAGGTACGCTCGGTGACGGTAGGGCGCGTCATTGAAGTCAAATTGTCAGATGATTATCAAACGGCACTGGCAACCATACAAATGGATGCTAATACCGAAGATTTGCTGCGCAGTGATACCAAGTTTTGGCTGGTCAAACCGCGAGTGGAAAATACCGGCGTAAGTGGCCTTAACACCTTACTGTCAGGCTCCTATTTTGAAATGCAAATTGGTAGTGCTGAGGATAAAAGTCATCAATTTACGGTCTTAGACGAGCCGCCGACCTTAACGACCAATCAACAGGGGCTTATCATTAAATTAAGCTCCACCGCCCGTAAACGCCTTAACAATGGCGACTATGTTACCTTTAAAGGCTTTAATGCCGGCCGCGTCATCAGTACCAAGTTAAATTACGCTCAAGATAGAGTCGATTACGAAATTTTCATTGCCGATCCTTATACCAAGCTCTTATCGCGCGGCACCAAGTTCTGGATTGCCTCCGGTCTTGAGATGTCCCTTACCACGGAAGGGATTAAAATCTCGACCGATTCTATCGACACTATTTTGCGCGGTGGAGTGGAATTTGCGACCATTAATGCCAATGAGGCTGATTTACCCTTTCAAGAGCACAGTGAGCATCAGCTCTTTGACAACTATGATGCCGCGCGCTTAGATGCTTTAAAATCTGGCCTCTTATATGTGGTTATGCTCAAAGGAAGCCTGAAAAATATTGCCGTGGGTAGTAGCGTCTTCTATCAAAGCGTCAATATAGGTGAGGTGATCGCCGCTCCGTGGTATGAGGACTTAAAAAGCCTGTTTAATGGCAATGAATATATCCCGGTCTTAATTGCCCTCAACTTCAAGCGTCAAGATAAAAGCTTTGTCGCAGATTTATTAGCCCAAAAGCTACAACAGCATGAGCTCTGTGCCATGCCGGCTGCCACCAATATCATCACCGGTGAAAATCGCTTAAATTTAATCTTTACTAAGTGCACTAGTAACCTCATTAGCTATCGCGACCTGCCGGTAATTCCGTCCATGGAGCAAAGCTCCTTGCAAGATAAGGTGGAGGCGGTGCTAGCGAACTTGCAGCAATTAGATACCAAGGGGATCTCCGATGAGATTAAACGCGCCTTAGAAAGTACGGCAACTGCGATGGATGCCTTTGCACGCAGTAATGATCGCATGGAGCAAAATAAGCTGATTAATAAGATGACCGTAGCCTTTGAAAACTTTACCAAGGCCACCCAAGCTTATGCCCAGGGCTCGCCGATTAATCAAGCGCTCCTTGATACCCTAGCGCAAGTACAGGCTTTATTAACTGAAATCAAACCACTGACGGAAAACTTAGGCCAAGCCCCCAATGCGGCAGTGTTTGGCACGAAAAGTCATGATCCGCTGCCTAAGGCGGGGAAAGCCCAACCATAAGGATAGAATATGCAAAAGTCTTTGAGAGTAATCTTAGGTTTAAGCTTGTGTGGACTGCTACTTAGTGCTTGTGCAACGAGCGTTAATTTAGAGCGCTATAGCTTAGTAGGTGATTGTCAGGCCGCGGCCTTTAAACATCCGGGGAATATCAGCTTACGTTTAAGCCCGCAACTTAATGACGGTGGCATTGTGATGCGCACCGGGGAGCATACCTTGGTAAGTGCCCAAAGCCATCGCTGGGCCTTGCCGTTAAACGAGCAATTAACCACCCTCTTTCATCAGGTGCTGTTAGATTACAAAGCAGAGCATCCGCAGTTGGCCGCCACGGTTGATAAGATGCACTATGAGATCTTGGTCACCGCCTTTCAGGGCAATAATGACGGGCAGGCGGAAGTAAGTGCGCTCTTTACCCTCAAAGATGCCAGCGGGCAGGCGCGCTTAAAGGTTGAAAGCGATGCCAAACGCGCGTTGCGCGCCGATGGCTATAGCGCGCTGTGTACCGCTTTGGAAGTAGGCTTTATTGATATCAGCCGCAAGTTTGTCGCCACGACCACACAATACTTGCAAAGTCTGTCGACACCAACAAACTTGCAACGTTAAGTTGCCACTGCTTATGGGGCGACCGTCGTCGCCTCCGGCACTAAAACAAAGCAGGTAATTTCGGCCGGCACCCCAAAGCGGCAGGAAAAGCCGGACCAAATTCCGGTGCCATTGCTGACATATACTTGCCGCTTATCAAGATCATACATCCCACTTACTAAGTTATCATTAAAGTGCCCGACGATGGGCTGCAAGAAAAACATCGAGCCACCATGGGTATGTCCGGCAATGGTCAAATCCGCCCCGGTAGCATCTAAGGCCACGCGGGGCCGATGGGCCATTAAGAGGGTAAAGTCAGCTGTAGGGCCTGCTAAAGCTGCCGCCACATCAGCGCCCCGATCAGGCACTCCGGCTATCTTGATACTCCCATTATCTTGCGTAAAGATACGCGCTTCATTAAATAAAAAGTCCACCCCATGGCGCTCAAATTCATCCACCCAGGCCGTCATGCCCGAGTAATACTCATGATTGCCCGTCACGCCCAACACGCCCCAGGTGGCCTGTAGTTTATCCAGGGCGGCAAATTCCGGCGCCACGTCACGGACCGCGCCATCTACTAAATCCCCGGTAAGCAACACCACATCGGGGTGTAATTCATTGACCCGCGCCACGACCTTAGTTAAAAACTCCCCCTTAAGTAACGGGCCAATATGTAGATCGCTAAGTTGCACCAAGCGCGTGCCCTGTAACTTTGGCGGTAAGTTTTTGACCATGACAGGTTGCACCTTAACTTCCGGCAAAGAAAATTGGGAAAAGGTGCCGTAAGCTGCCTGGCCTAAGGAAACGAGGGCAATGCCCAGGCTTATCCAGCTAGTCGGCCACGGGCGTAATTTATCGTGCATAGCCCAGGAGGCGGCACTATAGCCTAAAAAGCACACATCCTTAATTAAGGCAAAGAACACGGCAATTAAAAGCGCGGCAAATAAGATCTCCAGGCTAATGATCACCGGCACCGGGAGATTAGGATTAAGCCAGGTGCCAAAGTGATTGTAAATTTGTGACTTACTGGCACACAGCGCCAAAAATGGCAGGGTCAAGACTTTCCAATACCAGCGGCACGGTAGCGGTAATACCAGGGAGATAAAGGCGTAAGCAAATAAAAAGAGCGCCAGATATTGCATCATTTAATTTAAGCATCCTTAGACTAAGCTTAAGCTATGACGGTAACGGTAACTTTTACGGTAAATTACAGGCCCACCTATCTTAACAGGCTACAGGCGTAAAGCTAAGCCCTCTTTTACAGCAGGTATTTTTCATCCAGAAAATGACCAAATTAAGCTACCGCGCCGGGGGTGGCACCAAGACAAAACAGGTAATTTCCGCCGGCACGCCAAAGCGGCATGCATAGTTGGACCAAATGCCGGTGCCATTGCTAACATAGACCAAACGATCGTTGATATGGTACATGCCACTTACCAAATGGGCATTATAGGGACTGATAAGCGGCTGCAAGAAAAACATAGCGCCGCCATGGGTATGACCGGACACCGTTAAATCCACCCCGTCAGCCTGCCAGGCAATATTTGGGCGATGGCTCATTAAGAGCGTAAAGTCAGCTTGCTCTCCTGACAAGGCAGTGGTGAGATCAGCCCCGCGATCGGGCAGACCGACAATTTTTAACTTAAAGTTATCCTGCCTATAGATACGCGACTCATTAAATAAAAAGTCCACCCCGTGGCGCTCAAAAAGCGCCACCCAGGGCTCCATCCCACAGTAATACTCATGATTGCCGGTCACGCCAAGCACATCCCAGGAGGCCTGTAACTTAGCTAAAGCATCAAATTCTGCGCCTACTTCATCAATGGAGCCATCCACCACATCGCCGGTTATCATCACCACCGCCGGATTAAGGGCGTTGACCTGAGAAACCACCTTGCTGACAAATTCGCCTTTAAGTAAGGGGCCGACATGTAGATCGCTAAGTTGCACCAAGCGTGTGCCCTGCAAAGACGCGGGTAAATTATTTACCACAATTGGCACCACCTTAACGTCCGGCACCGCAAATTGGGAAAAGGTGCCATAGGAGGCCTGCCCTAAGGCCACGAGGACAATGCCTAAGCTTAGCCACTTAGCAGGCCACGGGCGGAACTTGCGCCGACAAATTAAGGTGACGACATAAAAGCACAGCAAAAGCACATCCTTAAGCATGGCCAAGAAGACGGCAATAATAAGGGTGGCAAATAAAATTTCTAAAAGCAGGATGATAGGCAGGGGCAGATTAGGATCTAAACGTGTACCAAAGAAATTGTAAAGATGAAGCTTACTGTCAACTAGCGCAATTACAAGGAGCGCTACCACTTTTCCATACCAGCGCCAAGGTAAGGGCAGGACTAAGGAGATAAAGGCATAAACCAATAAAATAAGCTCAAAAGTCAGCATGGGAACCAAAACAACCTTAACGCATCAATGCTCTCTCATGCTAACACACGTAAGCTCTCCTGCCGGCACACAAAAGGCCGCTTGCGCGGCCTTTAGGGATGGGAAGGTAATAATTTACCTTTATGACAGAACTACTTTGTTAATGCGGCACCGATTTCCTCTAAGGTGCGGCCCTTGGTTTCCGGCATCATGAACTTGCACCAAATGAGTTGCAGAATCATCATGAAGCAGAAGAAGCCAAACATGTAACCGGCATCAAAGTTGGCGATGGCAATCGGGAAGAGCAGGGTTAAGCCGGCAGCAAAGATCCAGTGGGTGAAAGAGCCCAAGGACTGACCGGCGGCACGCTGATCATTCGGGAAGATTTCAGAGATGAAGACCCAAATGATGGTACCCGAGCCAATGGCGTGCGAGGCGATGAAGACAATCATGCAGATAAGCACCACATAGCTGATCCCACCTAAGGATTGTGAAGCCTCATGCTGTACGGCCTGCGCGGTGGCAATCACTTCAGGTAACGGAGTGTCAGCCTGCAGGGCAACCGGAGTACCGGTGTATTCAGGGTTGGAAGTTACCACCAGGAACTTATCCACCGCTGCTTGATAGTTAGCTTGCGCCACGGTGTAATCTTCCGGGGTAAAGTAAACCTCGTGATTTTCCATGCGCACGCATTGCTGCGCGGTGCTGGCAGTATCAATGGAAGCGGAGACCACCTTTAAGTCATAGAAGTTAAAGAAGGCAAAGGTGCAGACGGCCAAGGAGACGATATAGCCCACGCAACCAATGAGTAATAAGGTCTTACGGCCTAAGAGGTCGATTAAGCGAATACCCACGAAGGTGGCAATTAAGTTAGTCACACCCAAGGCAATGGAGGCGGCTACCGGATCTTCCATACCGGCCAGGCCCAAGAGGCGCGGGGCAAAGTAGAGGATGATGTTAATGCCCGATAACTGATTGAAGGCGGCAATCAAGAAGGCAAACAAAATCGGGTAGCGTAAACGCTTGGTAAAGAACTTAGTCTTGCTCTCCTTGCTCTTACCCTCCTCAAGGGCAGAGGCCTTAACCTCGGCGACGAGCTCATTTAATTGCGCGTCGTTCATATCGTGGTTAATCATGCCAAAAATGCGCTTGGCCTCAGCATCATTACCCTGATTGACAATGAGCCAACGCGGGGACTCCGGCAACGACAGGCACATAATGGTATATAAGGCAGCCGGCACGATCTGAATACCAAGCATCCAGCGCCAGGCCGTCTCTTCAGGCGCAAACTGCGTGATGACGAAGTTGGAGAAGAAGGCCAGCAGAATACCAAAGACGATATTAAACTGGAACAGACCAGTAAGCTTACCTCTATCCTTGGCCGGAGAAATTTCAGAAATAAAGAGCGGCGCGGCAATAGTAGAAATACCGATACCAACACCACCGATAAATCTGAAGATAAAGAAGGAAAACACGTCCCAGGCAAAGGCGGTACCGATGGCACCGATTAAAAAGAGGAAGCCGTTAAAAATAAGGGTCCTCTTACGGCCCCACTTGGCAGTAGGATAAGAGCCGATTAACGCACCTAATACGGTTCCCCATAAGGCGGAGCTAATGGCCAGACCATGCATGGTCCCGCTTAAGGACCACAGTTCTTGGATTTTACTTTCGGCACCTGATATCACTACAGTATCAAAGCCAAAGAGCAAACCGGCAAGGGCGGAAGTAATCGCCCACAAGACCAGACGCTTGTTCATAAAAAACTCTCCCCAGAGTTATGCATTAAAAAATAAATTTGCACTAACGCAAAATTAATTGCTGGATATATTGTCAAATAATGCCCAATTAAAAATTGTGTTTTGCATCATCTCATATCTTTGCAAATATTTGCATAATTTTGCTAAGATTTTATGATTCTAATTTTTTATTAAAATAATCAGTAAATTACAAAAATACAGAAATTAAATTTTGCAAGGATATGCAAAATTAAAATTTGAAACAGATCACAACGCTAAGGTGAAAAAACTTAAAGCACCGACCCCCGTAAGCCTGCAACTTACGCCCCTACGCAAATAGATAAAGCTAAGATTTTTATAACAATTTAGCAACTAAATTTAAAAATAAGCTTTTAAAAAGCAAGACAATTTTGCCCTTACCTGCCCTTTACAATTATCTCATTTTAAATGCAAACGTTTACGATTTTGCATTAAGTTTTACTTTTTATTAAATTTAAAGCTCTAAATACTTTTATTTTAAGAAATTAGTAAATTTGACTTGTCCTTTTAAACCTAACTTGGCTTTAAATTACCGCCCAAAAAGCAATTTGCGTTTAAAGGCAAAATTTAACAAGTTTTTGCCTTAATGAAATAAAGGCCATATTTTTGCTGCAAACTTTTTGCATAAGCAAAGCGCGTAAAGCCTCAAAAATTAAAAAACTTTATTTCTTGGGGCTTTTTAACTGATGCATAATGCAGACAATACCAGCTAAGAGAGTATTCTAGCTGCAAAAGATTTTGCCTTTGAGCGCGAAGTTGCGCCGCCAGCTATGAGAGTTACACGATGCTAAATTTAGATAAATTTCGTCAGTTAAACCACATCACCTGCGTGGGATTGGGTGAAGTATTATTCGATGTCTATCCGCAAGGCCCCAAATTAGGCGGTGCACCGGCCAATTTTGCCTTTCATTGCGGCCAATTGGGCTTAAAGTCGATGGTAATTTCGGCAGTTGGCCAGGATGATCTTGGTGAGCGCGCGCGCCAAGAGCTGGCATCCAAATTCCTGCCGGCCTTATTGCCCACCGTACCCTATCCTACCGGCGCCGTTAATGTGACCTTAAGCTCCGATGGCGTCCCGGCCTATATCTTTTTAGAAGATACCGCTTACGACCATATTCCTTTTACCCCGCTGTTGGCAGAACTTGCTCCTAAGATCAATATTGCCTGCTTTGGTACCTTAGCCCAGCGCGGCAGTGAAACCCATGAGACGGTGTTAAAGTTCTTAGACGCGATGTCCCCGGCAGCACGCTTACGTGTCTTTGACATTAATTTACGCCGCCACTATTACACCAGCGAAATTGTCGATGATTGCCTCAATCGCTGCGAAGTGGTCAAGTGCAATGAAGATGAGTTGCCGGTCTTATGTGAGATGGCAGGATTACCAGCTGGCTCTGGCGCGCGCGATTACTATCATCATTTACAAAACAAGGGCATTTCCTGCTTAATCTTCACGGAAGGGGCCAAGCAGAGCACCGTCTTCTTAAATGACGAGTTCTCCTGCGTCCCGACGCCGCAAATTGACGCTATTGATACCGTAGGCGCGGGCGATTCCTTTACTGCAAGCTTAATTAGCCTGCTCGTTAAAGGCTGGCCTTTGGCCAAAGCCCATCGCATGGCGGCAGATTTGGCAGCCTTTGTCTGCACGCAGCGTGGCGCGATGCCGGAATTTACCCCCAATCTGTGGGGCCGGCTGGTTGATTAATTCCTAATAACACTCACCTAAAGCAACAAACTCCCGTCCCTAAGCCAAAGGGACGGTTTATGCCCCCATCTTTCCCACAGCCAAAACTGCCTTTCCCCAAAAAAGCCCCGCGCCTTATCCCCAAGGCCCCTTTCCCTGTGGGTAAAAGCACAAGGCTAAACACGAGTCACCGCGCACTTTAACCTAGCGCCTAAAGCCGACTTTACTTAAATTTTAAGTTTAGATTTCATGAAGTTAATTTAAAGCGCCCGGCTTATTTGCAAGCCTTGGCTTATGGTTTACAATACGCTCCGCCCCTTGTGGGAAAATTTACAGCAAGGTGCGGTAAGCAGGTGGGTAAAAAGCGACTTTTAAACAGTATAATTTTTAGTCTGTTTAAAAACTCACACTTTCCAAAGGTGCCAGCGAAGATTTCTACGGCATTTACCCGCAGTCACACCTTTTACAAATGGTTGAAGTTAAATCGAAAATTTAGTTTCCCACAGATTTTGCGATCCTAATAAAAACAACCATAACTAATAAATAATAGATATTATCTAATTAGAATATTTATGCGCGGTGGATTTCATGAATGAGCTCCGTTTTTTTGACGTCATTGTCGTAGGTGCCGGTCACGCCGGAATTGAGGCTGCAGCAGCCTCGGCGCGTTTAGGGTGCAAGACCCTGTTGCTGACGCACAATCTGGAAACTGTAGGTGAGATGTCCTGCAATCCGGCTTTTGGTGGTATTGGTAAGGGACACTTACTCCGTGAGATCGATGCTATGGGAGGCGTGTGCCCGCAGGCTATCGATAGAGCTGGTATTCAATTTAGAACGCTCAACTCTTCTAAGGGACCTGCGGTAAGAGCTACGCGCGCGCAAACTGATCGCCATCTATATAAGGAAGTGATGCGTCAGCGTTTAGCGCAATACCCTAATTTGACCTTATTTCAGCAACCGTGCACCAAGCTTTTATTTGATGGGCAAACCTTAAAGGGAGTTGCAACCGCTGCCGGCATTGAGTTTTATGCCCCGGCGGTCATCATTTGTGCCGGTACCTTCTTAAATGGTCTGATTCATATTGGCCTTAACCATTACTCTGGCGGCAGAGCAGGCGATCCGGCTGCCATTGAACTTGGCGAAAACTTAAAGGAAGTGGGCCTTAGCGTGGGGCGCTTGAAGACCGGTACGCCGGCGCGTATCGTGGCCTCGAGCATTGACTACTCCAAAATGCAAAAGCAAGAGCCTGAATCCCCCTTACCGGTTTTCTCCTTTATGGATGATGAGGATGTGCATCCGCAGCAGGTGTGTTGCTATATCACGCGCACCAATGAAAAAACGCATGACATCATTAGATCAGGGCTTGATCGCTCGCCGCTTTACACCGGAGTAATTCACTCGGTAGGTCCGCGTTATTGTCCGTCAATTGAAGATAAGGTGATGCGCTACCCCAGCCGCACTTCCCATCAGATCTTTATTGAGCCTGAGGGGCTGACTTCACCTTTAATCTACCCCAATGGCATCTCCACCTCCCTGCCTTATGATATTCAAGAGCGCTTCATTCACTCTATAGAAGGCTTGGAAAACGCCATCATTGCCCGCCCGGGCTATGCCATTGAGTATGATTTCTACGATCCGCGTGAACTGATGCAGACCATGCAATCAAAGAAGATCTCCGGATTGTTCTTAGCCGGGCAAATTAACGGTACCACCGGTTATGAAGAGGCGGCGGCGCAAGGTATGCTCGCGGGAATTAATGCGGCCCTTTATATCAAAGGCAAGAGTAGCTGGCATCCGCAGCGCTCTGAGGCTTACTTAGGGGTGATGATGGATGATCTGTGCACCTTAGGCACCAAGGAGCCCTATCGGATGTTTACCTCGCGCGCGGAGTATCGCTTACTCTTGCGCGAGGATAATGCCGATCTCCGTTTAACCCCTAAGGCCATTGATTTAGGCTTAATTGATGATGAGCGCAAACGCCGTTTTGAGGAGAAGGTCAAACAAATTGAAGCTGAAAGTGCCCGTTTACGCGCTACCATGGTCAAACCATCTTCCGATATGGGCAAGCGTTTGCAAGCTGAGGTTTTAAATGCGCCCCTTACTAAGGAGCAAAGCCTGGCTGAAATTTTAAAGCGTCCCGAGTGTCGCTTAGCGCCAGTATTGCAGGCTGCCGCCTTAGAGCCATTGGCCGTGGATGCGCAGGCTGCCGAGCAGGTGGAGATTCAAATTCGCTATCAGGGCTATTTGGCCCGAGAGCTTGAGGAAATTAAAAAGCATGAGTTAAACGAGCGCACCTTGCTGCCGTTAAAATTTGACTATCGCACCATTGGGGCGCTGTCCAACGAAGTGGCGCAAAAGCTCAACGCCTATCAACCCGAAACGGTAGGCATGGCGTCGCGTATTTCCGGCGTTACGCCGGCGGCGATTTCGATTTTATTGGTGCATTTAAAGAAATTAGGGCTACTAGGAAAGAATTAGGCATGGCATATCTGAACAAAGTGGAGTTGCAAGATTACTTAAGTAAGCTTTTTGCCCAATGTACGGTTAAAGCTAGCCTGGAGCAAATTGAAAAATTAGCGACCTTGTTACAGCTACTTAAAACTTGGTCTAAGGCGCTTAATTTAACTGCCATTACCGATATCGAGGATATGGCAGTCTTGCATGTGATGGACAGTGCGGTGGCCGTACCCTTATTGGGTAAGGCCCAACGCATTGCCGATATCGGTACCGGGGCAGGTTTTCCTGGGCTGGTGCTTGCTATCTTGTGTCCGGATAAGGAATTTACCTTAATTGATGCGGTGGCCAAGAAATTATCCTTTGTGCGTACTGCCGCCGTGCAATTGGGGCTTACCAATGTCACCATCGTGCATACGCGCGTGGAGGACTTTCACCCCGATCCTTTGTTTGATTTAGCCGTCAATCGCGCCTTTGCTCCTTTAGAGCGCATGAGCAATTGGTGTTTGCCGCTTATTGCCCCTCACGGGCATTTACTGGCGCTCAAGGCGCATTTGAGTAAAGAAGAGCTGCAAGCTCTGCCGCCTACGGTGAAAATTGATAAAATTGAGACCTTGCAGGTGCCCGCGCTGGATGCTGTACGCCAAGCCGTGGTGCTGTCGCGTGTATAAGGAATAAGCCATGTTTAAATCACAAGCTAAGATCATTGCCATCGCCAATCAAAAAGGTGGCGTGGGCAAAACTACCACCTGCGTTAATTTAGCTGCCTCCTTAGTAAGCAAAGGTGCGGCGGTCTTAGTGGTAGATTGCGATCCGCAAGGCAATGCCACCATGGCCTCGGGCGTAAATAAGTTTGAATTAAAAAAGACCATTTGCCAGGTCTTAATTGATAATGTCGATATCACCGAAACGGTGATTACCAAGACCACCGGAGCCTATCATTTAATCCCCTCCAATGAAGATTTAACCGCCGCCGAGGTTAAATTACTTGATTATTTGGCGCGTGAATATCGCTTGCGTAATGCTTTAGCGGAGGTAATTGGACTGTACGATTACATCTTAATTGATTGTCCGCCGTCGCTAAACTTACTTACCGTCAATGCCATGAGTGCCGCTGACAGCATCTTGGTACCGCTACAGTGTGAGTATTTTGCGCTTGAAGGATTAACCTTGCTTATCGATACCGTAGATCAATTAGCGCATGCGGTTAACCCCAATTTAAAGCTCGAGGGCATTTTGCGCACCATGTACGATAATCGCAATCGTCTGTGTGCGGATGTGTCACAGGAATTAAAGAGCAATTTTGGCGCTTTGGTCTATGACACCATTATTCCGCGCAATGTGCGTTTGGCCGAGGCTCCGAGCTATGGCAAGCCGGCTTTATACTACGATAAAAATTCCCCCGGGGCGAAAGCCTATTGTGCGCTTGCCGATGAGATGCTGGCCAAAGATCCGGATAGTGCGCACTTGCACGCCTCATCGGCTGTCCCGACCCACAATTAAGGAGCTCTTACTATGGCAGGTTTAGGTCGCGGATTAAGTTCCTTACTTGACAATAGCCGCGCAGCCCGCGCCGAGCGGCAACAGGCGCCCGCTGTCAATCAGACACCAGCGCAAGCACTGCAGGCCCCTACGCAAAGTCGCTTACCAAGCTCTGAGATGGCAGGCGATCAGGTTATGCTCATTGAGCTTTCAAAGCTCAAGGCCTCCCCCTATCAGCCGCGTACGGAATTTGACAGCGATGGCTTAGGCGAATTGGCCGCTTCCATTCGCGAGCATGGGCTGTTAGAGCCGCTGTTGGTAACGCGCGTTGGCGATGATAGCTATCAGATTATCTGCGGTGAGCGCCGCTATCGCGCCTGCTGTGTGCTGGAATTAAAGCGCGTGCCGTGCTTGGTGCGCGATGTGCTTGAGACGCAAGCTTATGCCTTAGCGCTCATTGAAAACATACAGCGTGAGGATTTAAGCCCCTTAGAGCAGGCGGCGGCCATGCAACGCATGCTTGAGGAGTGTAAGCTGACGCAAGAGCAATTGGCCAATACCTTAGGCAAGTCCCGCTCCAGCATTACCAATATTTTGCGCTTAAATGATTTAGAGCCCACGGTTAAGGCGATGCTTGGCAAGCAAGAGATCTCGATGGGGCATGCCAAAGTATTGCTTGCTTTAAGTGGTGAAGTGCAGGTCAAGACTGCCAAATTGTGCGTCGAGCGCTCCTATAGCGTGCGCCAGCTAGAAAACTTCATCAAAGAGTTAAAAGAAAAGGGCCAGGAAAGACCCCCGCAGCCTACAGTAGCCCCCATTCTCACGGCGCAAGAGCTTGATGCCTTAAGTACCAGATTGTATGGGGCTAAGGTACAGATTAAAAATAAAAATGCCCATCAAGGGCGCATTACCTTAACTTTTGCCAATAGTGCCCAATTGCACAGCATTTTAAAAAGCTTGGGCTTGGCAGGTTTAAGCGCGACCGCGCAGGCGGAGGACGACCCACCGCAACCATAAAGCTTACGAAGTGATCTGACGAATTTAAAAGGAGTGTTAGTTGCAGGCAGCGTTATGGCGCGAGCTTACGCTCTGTGGCGTAAGCTTAATTCCCATTGTAGGTGTGGCTTTAATGGCTGCGCTGTATTTTAATTTACCGGTGCTTATCCTGTTGCTGTCAAGTTTAAGCGGCGCGGTGACGGTATTTATCGTACAAACGGTTTTCATTGTTAGCGCCTATGGCTTTTCATCGAAGTTTCTTAGTGCTGCGGTGGTGATTTATCGCGCGCTGTATGCTTATATCCTGAAATATGCCGTAATGATTATGATCTTTTTTGGCGCATTGCATTGGGATTTATTGCATCATCTAACCTTTATTTTGTCCTTCTGTGCGGCGCTTATCTTACGTGTTTTTGCCTCATTGTGGCATCCGTCGCATCCTTAAGCAATCAGATCATTTGTTTTTGACTTAAAGAACAAAGCGCTCTATATTACACTTAAGTAGCCGCGCTCTTGAGGGCGGACTTTATTTTGTTTTTGCAGTTGATTTAAGGTGCCTTACTTATGTCTGAGCACAGTTCACAAGAATATATCGCCCATCATTTGCATTTTTTGCAACTTGATATGCGTGACGGTTCAATTGTGGCCTCGGTAAAGCCTGCTAATGAGCAAGCCTATCAAGCTTGCTTGCAATCAGGTCAAAGCGCGCAACAGTGTCTTATCGATACCGGTACCGCGCCCTGCTATTTTTCTGATTTGGGCAGTGGCAAATGCGTGGCTTCCTTAGAACAGTCCGCAGCGAGCTCTTCACTTATCAATCCCTACACCATTAATTTAGATTCTTTGGGCTTAACCGTCATCTTAGGTTGTGTCTTCCTGCTCTTATTCCGTTATGCCGCCAAGAAAACCACCAGCGGTGTGCCGACTAAGTTGCAATGCTTTGCCGAGATGATCTTTGAGTTTGTGCAAGATACGGTAAGCTCCATCTTTAAGCGCAAGAGCGCGCTAATTGCGCCGCTGTCGCTTACTGTCTTTATGTGGGTATTCTTAATGAATGCCATGGATCTGCTGCCCATTGATTTATTGCCGTCGCTTGCCACCGCTATCGGCGTGCCGTATTTTCGTGTGGTACCGTCCGCAGACGTCAATATCACCCTGTCGATGGCCACCGGCGTCTTCCTGCTCATCTTTGCCTTTTCCTTTAAGAATATCGGGGTGAAAGGTTTTGTAAAGAGCTTGACGCTCCATCCTTTCAATCACTGGCTCTTTATCCCGATTAACTTCATCTTAGAGGGCGTGTCCTTGTTGTCAAAGCCTGTATCTTTGGGCTTACGTCTTTTTGGCAATATGTACGCCGGCGAGATGATCTTTATCTTGATTGCACTGTTACCTTTATGGTGGATTCAGTGGGTTCTGAATGTGCCGTGGGCACTGTTCCACATCTTAATTGTGACTTTGCAGGCCTTTATCTTCATGGTGCTTACCATCGTCTATCTGTCGATGGCCAGTGAAGAGGATTAATGATTTTTTGACCTCTGCAGTTCGCTTTATAGACTGCAGAACATATGGAAGTTCTTTCATCTAAGTAAACAGGAGATAAGCTCAAATGGAACTTTTATTTATCGCCGCTGGCCTGATGATGGGATTGGCTGCTATCGGTGCTGCTGTCGGTATCGGTATTTTAGGCGGCAAATTCCTCGAAGGCGCTGCCCGTCAGCCGGATCTGCTCCCGCTGTTGCGCACGCAGTTTTTCATTGTGATGGGTCTGGTCGACGCCATCCCGATGATCGCTGTGGGTCTTGGCATGTACGTGATGTTCGCGGTTGCCGCTTAATTTAAAGGTTTTGCCTGAGGAGTGTTGCTTTGGAAATCAATGCTACATTTTTAGGTCAGGCCGTTGCATTTGTCATCTTCGCTCTGCTGTGCATGAAGTGGGTGTGGCCCCCTTTAATGCGTGCCTTAGAAAAGAGACAGCAGGAGATCGCCGAGGGGCTGGCGGCGGCTGAAAAGGCCAAAAAGAACTTAGAGCTGGCCAAGTCCGGCTCCGCCGAAACGCTGCGTCAGGCCAAACAGCAGGCTCAGCAAATTATCGATGCTGCCAATAAGCAGCGCAGCCAAATCTTAGATAAGGCGGCGCAGGAGGCACAGGCTGAAAAGAGCCGCATGCTTGAAGCTGCGCGCAGTGAGATTGAGGCGGAAAAGAATAAGGCCCGTGAGGAATTACGTGCTGAAGTGGCGGCACTTGCTTTAGCCGGTGCGCAGAAGATCTTGCTGGAAAAGGCAGATGCACAGTCTGATCGTGCGCTCGTCAAGAAAATTGCGGACGCTTTGTAAGTGAGGTTGTACCGTGGCTGAGAACCTGACGATTGCGCGTCCCTACGCACAGGCTGCCTTTGCATGCGCCAAGGAAAACAGCTGTATCGACTCGTGGCGAATTATGCTCGAGGCGATGGCTGATGCCTGCCGCGATGAGAACTTTTTGTCGTATTTAAAGAATGCCCCCTCCCCGGAAAGTGCGGCGGAAACTTTCTGCAAGCTACTTAAAAATGGGGAGCCGTCGCTACTTAATGAATATGGCACAAGCTTCATCAGCCTGATTGCTCAAAACGGACGCTTTGAAGCGGTACCTGATATTTTCCTTGAGTTTATGCGTTTAAAAGAGCGGGATGAAAAGATAACGGAAGCGGTGATCCGCTCAGCCCGTCCTTTAAATAAGGCTGACTTAAAGGAAATTAAGGACAAGCTTACGCGTAAATACGGCGGTACCGTTAACTTAAAGACGGTATTAGATAAAAGCTTAATCGGCGGTGCCGTGCTGCAAATAGGCGATGAAGTTATTGATGGGAGCGTCAGGTCAAGTCTTATGCGCCTGGCGGCCACCCTCAAGTAAAAGAGGTAAATAATGCAGTTAAATTCAACTGAAATTGCTGAGCTCATTAAACAGCGCATTGAGCAGTTTAAGGTTGTGACCGAGGCGCGCGATGAAGGCACCATCGTATCCGTCAATGACGGCATTGTGCGCATTCACGGCCTAGCTAGCGTGATGCAGGGCGAAATGCTGGATTTTGGCGACAATCTGTACGGTCTGGCGTTGAACTTAGAGCGCGATTCCGTCGGTGCGATTGTGTTAGGCCCCTTCTCACACTTATCTGAGGGGATGACGGTCAAGAGTACCGGCCGTATTTTGGAAGTGCCGGTGGGCAATGCCCTGCTTGGCCGCGTGGTCAATACCTTAGGCCAGCCGATTGATGGCAAAGGCCCGATTGCCCATGATACTTTCTATCCTGTTGAAAAGATTGCTCCGGGCGTAATTGCTCGTCAGTCGGTGTCCCAACCGATTCAGACCGGTTATAAGGCGGTGGACTCCATGATCCCGATTGGTCGTGGTCAGCGTGAGCTCATCATTGGTGACCGTCAGACCGGTAAGACCGCTTTGGCCATTGACACCATCATTAATCAAAAGAAATATGGCGTACGTTGCATTTATGTCGCCATTGGTCAAAAGGCTTCTACCATTGCAGGTGTCGTGCGCAAGCTTGAAGAAGAAGGGGCCCTGGATAACACCATCGTGGTGGCCGCTTCGGCAGCTGAAACCGCCGCTTTGCAGTATTTAGCCCCTTATGCCGGTTGCGCGATGGGTGAGTACTTCTTAGATAATGGTGAAGATGCACTTATTATTTACGATGATCTCTCCAAGCACGCGGTAGCCTATCGTCAGATTTCGCTTTTGCTGCGTCGTCCGCCTGGGCGTGAAGCTTATCCCGGTGACGTGTTCTATCTGCACTCCCGTTTACTTGAACGTGCCGCCCGCGTTAATGCGCAGTACTTAGAGGAGCGCTCGGGGGGCAAGATTAAGGGTAAGACCGGATCATTAACTGCTCTGCCAATTATTGAGACGCAAGCTGGTGACGTGTCGGCCTTTATTCCGACCAATGTGATTTCCATTACTGACGGGCAGATCTTCTTGACCTCAAGTCTGTTCAACTCCGGCGTGCGTCCGGCCGTAGATCCGGGTATTTCCGTATCCCGCGTCGGTGGTGCCGCGCAGACTAAGATTATGAAGAAGCTCTCAGGCGGTATTCGTACGGCCTTGGCACAATACCGTGAGTTAGCCGCCTTCGCGCAGTTCTCGTCGGACTTAGATGAAACTACCCGTAAGCAGTTAAGCCACGGTCAAAAGGTCACGGAATTGATGAAGCAGCCGCAATATCGTCCTTTGGATGTAGCGCAGCAGGCTTTGGTCATTTTCGCGGCGGAAAAGGGCTATTTGGAAGATGTGGAGCTCAATAAGATTCAAGCTTTTGAGCAAGGATTACTCGACTATGCCAAGCAAAATGCCGCTGATTTAATGCAGCGCATCAATGAACATCCGGATTATTCGGATGAAAATGTGCATGCTTTGGCCGACCTCATCTCCAAGTTTAAGGCCGCAGGCACTTACTAGGAGCGTTTATGGCTGGAGCAAAGGAAATCCGCACGAAGATCGCCTCCGTGCAGAACACGCAGAAGATCACGAGTGCTATGCAAATGGTGGCCGCCTCGAAGATGCGGCGCGCGCAGGAGAAAATGAGCTCCAGCCGCCCGTACTCGCTGGGGTTACACCGTATTATTGAGCACATTGCTTCCGGGCATACTGAATACACGCACCCGTATATGGTAGAGCGTGAGGTCAAGAATGTTGGCTTTATCGTGATCTCCACAGACCGCGGCTTGTGCGGCGGTTTAAATATCAACCTCTTTCGTAAGGTCTTAAGTACCATCGGAGAGGAGCGTAAAGCAGGTCACGGGGTGAAAGCAGTGTTACTTGGTTCCAAGGCCAGTGCCTTCTTTCATCGTGCCGGCGTCGAGGTCATTGCGCAGCATGCCGGCTTTGGTGACAATCCGTCACCGGAGTCCTTGGTCGGTGCCATTAAGGTGATGACGCAGGCTTTCTTAAACGGTGAGGTCGATAAGATTTATCTGGCCTTTAACGGCTTTAAGAACACCATGGTACAAATCCCGACGGTACATCAGTTATTACCCCTGCCCAAGAGCACGGATGAAAAACTGACCCGTCATCATTGGGATTATATCTACGAGCCCGATCCGCAGGTCATTTTAAATGTGGTGCTTGATCGCTATGTCTCGCAGATGGTGTATCAGGGCGTGCTCGAAAATTTAGCTTCCGAGCAGGCGGCGCGTATGGTGGCCATGAAGGCAGCGACTGATAATGCAGAGGCCCTAGTTAGCGATCTGCAGTTGGTGTACAACAAGGCGCGTCAGGCTGGTATTACGATGGAATTGAACGATATTGTGGCCGGCGCTTCTGCGGTCTAAAAGAGGAATTGTAAATGGCAGAAACTTCAAATCGTGCCGGGGAGAAGGGCACCATTGTGCAGATCATCGGCGCCGTGGTGGACGTCGAGTTCCCGGAAGGTCATATCCCGGAACTGTATGATGCGTTGACCGTGGAAGGTGACGCAGCAAAGGGCCGGGAGAGCGTAGTGCTCGAGGTACAACAGCAAATCGGCGGTGGCGTCGTGCGTTGTATCGCCATGGGCTCGTCCGATGGTTTATCCCGTGGTTTAACGGTTATTAATAGCGGTGATGGCATTAAGGTGCCGGTAGGTCATGAAACCTTAGGGCGTATTATGAACGTCTTAGGACAGCCGGTAGATGAGCGCGGTCCGATTGGCGAAAAGGAGCGCTGGGTAATTCACCGTGCCGCTCCCTCTTATGCCGATCAGTCTTCCACCACCGAAGTTCTCGAGACCGGCATTAAGGTGATTGACTTAATTTGCCCCTTTGCCAAGGGCGGTAAGGTCGGCCTCTTCGGCGGTGCCGGTGTAGGTAAGACCGTGAATATGATGGAGCTCATTAATAACATCGCCAAAGCCCACTCGGGTTTGTCGGTCTTTACCGGCGTCGGTGAGCGTACCCGTGAGGGTAATGACTTCTATCATGAAATGCAGGAGTCTAAGGTTATCGACAAGGTGTCGATGATTTACGGCCAGATGAATGAGCCGCCGGGGAACCGTCTGCGTGTGGCCTTAACGGGTCTTACCGTCGCCGAGAAATTCCGTGATGAGGGCCTGGATGTATTGCTCTTTATCGATAACATCTACCGTTATACCTTAGCTGGTACCGAGGTGTCCGCGCTCTTAGGCCGTATGCCGTCAGCGGTGGGTTATCAGCCGACCTTGGCCGAGGAAATGGGCGTGTTACAAGAGCGTATTGCCTCGACAAAGAAGGGCTCTATTACCTCCGTGCAGGCCGTCTACGTGCCGGCTGACGATATTACCGATCCGTCACCGGCCACTACTTTCGCGCACTTGGATGCCACCATTGTGTTGTCCCGTCAGATTGCCTCCTTAGGTATTTATCCGGCGGTAGATCCGTTGGCCTCCACCTCGCGTCAGTTAGATCCGTATGTGGTAGGTAAGGAGCACTATGAAGCCGCCCGCGCCGTGCAGACCGTGTTGCAGCGTTATCAGGAATTAAAGGACATTATCGCCATCTTAGGTATGGATGAATTGTCCGAAGATGACAAGCTCACCGTCGCCCGCGCCCGTAAGATTGAGCGTTTCCTCTCGCAACCGTTCTCGGTGGCCGAAGTCTTTACCGGTACCCCGGGTAAGTATGTGCCGCTTAAGGAAACGATTCGCGGCTTTAAGGGCATTATTGCCGGCGAGTATGACAATCTGCCGGAGCAGGCTTTCTACATGGTAGGCTCTATTGACGAGGCCGTGGAAAAAGCTAAGAGCTTATAGCAAGGAGCTGTAGCATGGAAGATGTAATTACCTTTCATCTTGATGTGGTAAGTGGCGTAGGTAGTCTCTACTCCGGCCGCGTCAAGACCATGCGTATTACCGGCTCGGAAGGTGAGCTTGGCATTCGCCACGGGCATGCTCCGCTCCTTACCACCATCAAAGCCGGCTTAGTGTCCTTGGTCACCGCCGAAGATAAGGAAGATCAAATCTACTTAGCAGGTGGCGTACTTGAGGTACAGCCGGATACCGTGATGGTCTTGGCCGATACCGCCTTGCGGGCCGATGATATTGATGAATCTAAGGCTCAAGAGGCCATGCGGGCGGCTAAGGATGCGCTGGCGCATTACAGCACGGGCGATAAGGACTACGCGCAAGCCTTTGCTCGCTTGGCCGAAGCAATGGCGCAACTTAAGGTGGTGGAATTAGCCCGTAGCCACCATAAATAAGCATAACGGCACACATTTAAAGGACCGCCAGATAGGCGGTCTTTTAGTCTTACCGCGTAAAAAAGTAAACAGGAGCTCTTATGGCCTTAACGGCAACAGCGCAAATTATTGAGCGCACTTTGTGGGCGATGATGGATTATTATCGCGCTGATCCTAAACGTATACAGCACTTTATTAAGGTGCATGCTTTTGCTCGTAGCATCGGGATAAGTGAAAACTTAGATGCGCATACGCAATATATCGTGGAGCTAGCTGCCTTGGTGCATGATATCGGGATTAAAAAAGCCGAGGAAAAATATGGCTCGAGCATGGGCAAGTATCAAGAAGAATTAGGCCCGCAAGAAGCGCAGGCTTTATTAACTAAGATAGGCGTGGCACCAACTGATATTGAGCGCATTTGCTATTTAGTAGGCCATCATCATACCTATCGCAATATTGATGGTATCGATTTACAAATCCTGGTGGAGGCGGACTTTATCGTCAACATCTATGAAGATGGTTTGGCCCCGAAGGCGGCAAATAGCGTCTTACATAAGATTTTTACCACGCCCTCGGGCAAACGAATGCTCTGTACCTGCTTTGGTTTAGATGAGTGCGCAATTAATTAATTGATAATTTAGAATTTAATGACTTGATCTTTAAGTTTATGCTGTTATGATGGGCACCGTTTAAATTCCCTTTTTTCTGTACCGATAAAGGTGGAGGGTGCTCATGTCTGCACGCAAAACTGTTTTTACCGGTTTTTACAGTTATCTTTTAACCGGTATCATCTATACGCTTATTATGTCGCGTCTGCCAGCGATTAAGGCACAGACCGGCCTTAGTGATGCCGATGTGGGCGTGGCTTTGATGTGCTTGGGAGGTGGCTCTATTGTCGGCTTTTTAACCGTCAATTGGCTCTTACACCACCTACAGGTGCGCACCTTATTATCTTATGCCGCCTTTTGCTTTATGGGCGTTGGTATGTTACTTACCCTTGCTCAGAGTAAATGGCAACTTTTTGCTCTCTTTGTGCTGTGGGGCTATACGTGCTCCTATTTAGATGTTGCTATGAATACGCACTCTTTGTACATTGAGATGTTTACCCAGCGCCCCTATATGTCCTCGATGCATGCCGGTTATAGTGGCGGGTGTTTATTAGGCTCCGCCCTGGGAGCTGCCTTTGCGTTTTTCCTCGTGCCGGTGTGGCTTAACTTTGCCCTCATCGCGCTTATCTTGTGTGGCGTCTTTATCCTGTTACGCTCGGCCTTATTGCCCGATCCGCAGTCCGTGCGTGAGCAAGATGATCTTAAGGAAAATGCAGCGCGTAAACGGCACTATATTCCCGTATTTATCTTTTTATGCGGCTTGATGGGCATGTTTAGCTATACCGCTGAAGGCTCGGTGGCTGAATGGGGCAGCCTGGTTTTACATGAGGCCAAACAGGCCTCAGAGGGCGTAGCGGCTTTAGCCTATGGAGTCTTTGCGCTTTTTATGGCCAGCACGCGTTTGTTTTGTGATCATTTGCGTGCCCGCACGGGTGATAAGGCCTTACTTTTAATTGGAACCTCCATTGCACTGTGCGGCATGATCTTAGTGATGTGGACGCATTTGCCCTATGTGTGTCTTATCGGCTATGCCATTATGGGCGTAGGTTTGGCGCCGGTATTTCCGCTGGTGCTTTCCAATGCCGGGCGCTATCCTGGGGTTTCCCCTAAGGTCGCCACGGCCACGGTGTCCTTTATTGGTTATACCGGTCTGTTAGTCATTCCGCCTGCTTTAGGCTTTTTGGCCCATCACTTTGGTTTAGAGCGGGCCCTCTTCCTCCCCTTAGGGGCCATTTTATTGGTCATGTTAGGCTCCTTATGCTTTAAGGGGCGGGCGCAAAAAGGCTATCGCCGTAAGATGGCGTCTTAAAATAAAAAGGAGCTTTGGCGCCACAGTCCAAATTTCACCTGCCCGGCAGTTTGCTCACGGATAATTTCAAAGCCGGGCACTATGGTACGGGTGGCGCTACTCATTTCCACATACAGGATGCTACTAGGCTTAATTAAGGCGCGCGCATTAAGTAAGTTTAAGGCAGGCTCCAAGAGCTTGGCCCCATAGGGGGGATCTAAGAACACCACATCAAATTGCGTGCTACACTGTTGCAGAAAAGTCAGCGCATCTTGCTGCACAAGTTTAATCTGCTCACCTTTAAAATGTCTAATTTCAGCGGACAATAAATCACAATTTTCCGCATTATTCTCCACCAGCACTAAAGAGCGTGCTCCGCGCGAAATGGCCTCCAGGCCCAGCGCTCCGCTCCCGGCAAACAAATCTAAGACCTGCGCGCCTTCAACTTTGCTCCCGATTAAGTTAAAGATACTCTCGCGCACCCGATCGGGGGTGGGGCGTAGCCCTTGAGCCTGCAATACGGTTAATTGTTTGCCACGATATTTGCCGCCAATCAGGCGTACGGTATGGGGAAGCTGTGCTTGCATGATGATTAATTTCCTTGGACTAATGGCTTGATTTTAGCAAGTTTGCAGCAGATCCCGTATAATTTGCCCAATAATCTAGCGAGGATAATGCCATGGCCGGCTTTTTTTCATTTTTTTCACGTAAAAAGAAGACAGCGCAAGAAACAAACTCACAGCAAACTAAACCATCTGCCGTAGAAGAATCTACCCTACAGCCTCAAGCTTTAGAAAACACCGCTCAAGACCTCACTGCAACAAGCGTCATCAGTGAGGCGACAGTAACGCAAGATGCGCAAGCTTTACTTGAGGCACAAGAGCAAGCAACGATTACGCCCGCGGACACGACCACGACCGTAACGCCGCCTCAAGAGCAAGACTTAAGCGTTGAGGAGGTAGCTGCAGCTACAACTGCAAGTGCAACTGCAACTGCAATAAATGCGGAAGTTAAACCTAAGGAGCAAGCGCCAAATGATGCTCCGGCAGCACAGGTAAAGCTTGACCTCCCTCAAGCTCAAGATAAGACCGAGCTAAAGACTGAGACTGAGACCTGCGCGGCAACAGCCGAGACTGCCCAAAAGATAGTGCAGGAAGAAGAGCCTGTCCCGGTATCTGCCAGTGCGTCAGAGGCTTTAGAGGAGGAGAGCGTCAAGGTTGAGCGTGAGTCCTTTTTTAGCCGTTTACGTAAGACGCGGGAGAATTTGGCCAGCGGCTTTTCGGCCTTATTAAAGGGCCGCATCATCGATGAAGATCTGTATGAAGAGCTGGAAACTTCCTTACTGACCGCTGATTTGGGCATTGAAACGACCACGGTGGTAATCGAAAAGCTGCGTGAAGAGGCCAAATTGCGTGAATTGCATGATGCCTCGCTCTTACGTAAGCGTCTGCAACAGGTCTTGACCGATTTATTAAAGCCCTGCGAAATTCCGCTCGATGTTACCACGCATAAACCCTTTGTGATCTTAATGGTGGGCGTCAATGGTGCCGGTAAGACTACTACCATTGGTAAGCTGGCGCGCAAGTATAAAGATCAGGGCCTTAAGGTAATGTTAGCTGCCGGTGATACCTTCCGCGCAGCGGCGGTGGAGCAATTAAAGGAATGGGGCCGACGGGTCGATGCTCCGGTCATTGCTCAGGCCACTGGCTCAGATAGTGCTTCGGTGCTCTTTGATGCTTTAAATGCCGCTAAAGCGCGTGGTATGGATGTCTTAATTTGCGATACTGCCGGACGCTTACAAAATAAGAGCGGGCTGATGGAAGAGCTTAAAAAGATTGTGCGCGTCTTAAAGAAGATTGATCCTGAGGTGCCGCATGAGGTGCTCTTAGTGCTCGATGCCTCTACCGGGCAAAATGCGGTGTCACAGACCAAGATCTTTAAAGAAGCCTCTGAAGTAAGTGGTATTTGCTTAACCAAGCTTGATGGTACCGCTAAGGGCGGCGTGATCTTTGCGCTGGCCGATAAATTTAAGTTACCGCTACGCTATGTGGGCTTAGGTGAAAAGGCCGAGGATTTGCGTCCCTTTAAGGCCGATCTCTTTGTACAGGCTTTGCTCAAGCAAGATTAAGTAAAGTCAAGTAAGCTTGAGGTCAACTTACGCTTGTCCCAGAGCATCTAAGTTGACCTTAAATTTACCTAAGATACTTTTCTTGACCCCAAGTAGGCTTTATCTTTAATAAAAAGCCGCGGTCAGCCCTGTTTTTTCGGCCTGATGGCTGTCACTTTAAAATTGCACGTAAATAATGGAGGACGGTAATTTTAGCTTGGCACAAAGCTAAGCTTACTTGCCGTAACTAAATGAAAGTTTTGCTAAATCCGCTGGCAGCCGCTTTAGCTGTCGCTTTAACCTTTCCTGCTGTGGCTGAGCAGGTATTAACCGTCGATACCGTGGTGGTCTCCGGCAGTCGTAGTGCTGAGGACTTATTGTATGAAGCAAGCTCCATTAGTGTAATTAAACCCGATGAGCAAATTGTGGCGGATAATATTCCGGATCTGATTAAGGATATCGGCTCGGTTAATTTGGTAAGTGACGGTACTCCCGGGGCCAAACGCGTCTCCATTCGCGGTGAAAATGCTTCGCGTACTTTAATCTTAGTTGACGGGCAGCGCATTGATGATTCCAAGACCAAATCTGGCGCGCCCATGCTCATTAATCCCTTCTTTATTGATCATATTGAAATTTTAAAGGGTCCGTCCTCGGTGCTGTATGGCTCTGATGCCATGGGCGGTATTGTGCACGTAATTACTAAGCAAGCCAGCGAGAAACCTTTTAGCGCTGAAGGTGGCGTGGCCTATGTGGGATCGGGCAACGGCTTTTCAGAGTATGTAAATGTCAGCGGTACGCTGAATAAGTTTAGCTATGCCTTAGGCGGCTTTAATACTGATATGGGCGATATGTATCTTGCCTCACATGAGCGGGTGGGTAATACCTCGTACTATTCCAAGGGTCTGAATGCCCATTTAAGCTATATGCCCACAGAGAGTAGCACCATTTCCTTTATAAGCGAGTACTTTGACCTCAATGCCTTTACGGCCACCACCACGGACGATCCGGAATATCACGACTTTAAGGCGCATATTCCCAAGTGGCGGCGGGTGAAAAACACCTTGTCCTTGGAGTTAAATGACATTAACGAATATTTGGCCAAGGTAAGCCTATCAGGCTATCTGCAACAAAATGATAAAGACTTTTACTCGCGTATGCAGTCGCGTAGCCTGCAGGCGGGGGTGGAGAATACGCAGGATACCTATGGCGGCAATGTGCAATTTGAATTTGCCTTGTCGGATATGTTCTATCTCACCACCGGTTATGATGGGCGGGTGGATGAATTGTCGTCAGACTCTAGCTCGATTAGTATGAACTATAGCGATGATGACTATAAGCAAACCACCCATGCGCTCTATGCCTTACTTGAAACCTATTTAACCGATACCTTAACCTTAGATACCGGTGTGCGCTGGAATTATGTGGAGACCAAACCCGGGAGTACTTCTTTGCCGCCAAATTTACAGGCAGATAGAGGCTCAGGTAGCTTTACCAATTCTCGTGTGGTGGGTAGTGCTGGTTTAGTGTGGCAGGCCACCGACAATGGGGCGGTGCGTTTAAATTGGTCGCAGGGTTTTCGCGTCCCCAATATTCAAGAGCTCTATCTAACCACCTTTACCGGTGCGATTCAGCAGGGCAATCCTAACTTAGAGCCCGAGACTTCCAATAATTATGAATTGGGCTTTCGCTATGTGGGGAATATGCTGACGGCCGATGTTGCACTCTTTTACACTAAGGCCAAGAACTATATTGAAACCTATCGCTTAGGCCCTATGAGGCCGCTAGTGTACAGTTATCACAACATCTCCAATGCCGAAAGCTATGGAGCGGAAGTTAGCCTGTCCTATAGCATGGAGCAACTGATGCCGTACTTAGACTTTACGCTCATGGAGCGCAAATATGATACCGGTACACAAAGCTCGACTAATACCGGTACCCCCAAGTTTAAGGGGCGGGCGGGTTTACGCTATACCGACACTTATGTGAATATGCCTTATTTTGCTGATGTCTATGCCCGTTTTGCCACACGGAGCAAGAATGACAATTACAATTTAGATGGCGCCTCGTACTTTGATAATACCGATTTTGCCGGTTACATGACCTTAAATCTGCAGGTGGGACTTACCGTGGGGGAGGAGCAACAATGGCATTTGTATGCTGGGGTAGAGAATATCCTCGATAAGGACTATCAGACCACGGAGCTAATTGAAGAGCCTGGGCGCTTTTTTAATGTCGGGGTCAGTGCCACTTTTTAAGCAGCCTGGCGTAAGGCTACTATAATGACTTTAAATTTCGGTCGTTAAGGAAGATTATGGCAACAGTATTAATCTTAGATGTCGGCGTAAAGTGCGCCAATGCCAAGGGCGAGCTGAACCATGCCTTTGCCAAGTTGGCACAGGATGAATTAAGCTCCCGCGGTTTTGCCGTGCATATTACGCGTGTCGGTGAACCCTATGTGGTAGCCGACGAAGTGGCGTACCTTAAGGGTGCAGATTTTGTCATTGTGCAGACGCCGGGCTTTTGGATGGGGCCGCCATGGCAGTTAAAGCGTTATTTTGATGAGGTTTTAACCGGTAATGGCTTTAATGATGGCGATGGCCGTCATCGGGCGCATCCTGAAATGAAGTATGGCTCAGGTGGTTTAATGCAAGGTAAGCACTTTATGCTTTGCTCGACCTGGAATGCCCCCTTATGTGCCTTTGAAAATAAGGATGAGTTCTTTGAAGGGGCGGGCATTGACGGCTTATTTATGCCGCTGCGCAAGACATTTGAGTTTATCGGCATGCAGCAATTGCCATCCTTCATGGTAAACGACATCTACAAAAACCCGCAGATTGCACAAGATATGGAGCGCTTTAAGGCTCATTTACAGCAATATATCGGCTAACTAAGGCACGCAAGTGACGGTAAATAAGTCTTAAGCTTGATGCTATCGTTAAGTAAAAAAAAGCTCGCTTTTTAATAAAGAAGCGAGCTTTTTTGTGAGCAAAAGTCGACAGTGGCGTATTAGTGCATGGTAAAGCTAATGCAGAATACGATGGTGATGATCCACATCAGCGGGCTTACTTCCTTAAATCTGCCGGTAAAGGTCTTAAGCAGGCAGTAGCTGGCAAAACCAAAACCAAAGCCACTGGCGATGGAATAGGATAACGGCATCATGATGATGGTTAAGAAGGCCGGGATGCAATCGGTGAAATCATCAAAATTGATGTACTTGACATTACGTAGCATCATCGCACCAACAATGATTAAGGCCGGGGCGGTGGCAAAGCTGGGAATCAGTCCAGCCAACGGGGCAAAGACTAAGCTTAAGATAAAGCACACGCCTACGGTGATGGCGGTAAGACCGGTACGTCCACCGGCATTCACACCGGCGGTGGACTCAACATAGGAGGTCACGGTGCAGGTGCCCACTACCGCTGACAGTAAGGTGCCACAGCTGTCGGTGATTAAGGCTTGATTGACGTTGGTGATATTGCCTTTTTCGTCAATTAAATTGGCTGCCTTGGTAACGCCAATTAAGGTGCCTAAGTTGTCAAAGAGCTCCACTACGGTAAAGGTAAAGATCACGCTAATAAGACCATAGTGAATGGCGCCCATTAAATCCATCTGCAAAAAGGTTTCGCTGATGGAAGGGAAATTAAAGCTCATAACGGCATCAATGGAAGTCGGAGCCGGGGTGACGCCAAAGATCATGCCGACGATGGTGACAATTAAAATGCCGCCTAAGATAGCCGCACTCAAACGCATGGCTAACATCACGCCAATTAAAATCACCCCGCCTAAGGCCAGTAAGACTTTAGGATCGGTGACATGCCCCAGTGCAATCATGGTGGCATTATCCGTGCGTACAATGCCGGCACCTTGCAGGCCAACGAAAGCAATAAACAGACCGATACCTACACCAATGGCATTCTTTAAGTCCATCGGTACCGTTTCGATAATCAGCTCACGGATCTTGGTGACCGAGAGGATCAAGAACACAATACCGGAAATAAAGACTGCGCCTAAAGCAGTTTGCCAACTAAGCCCCATGGTGCCACAAACATAGAAGCTAAAGAAAGCATTAATGCCCATGCCCGGGGCCATGGCCAGCGGCAGATTGGCAAATAAGCCCATGGCAATGGAGCACAGTGCGGCAGTGTAAATGGTAGCGGCGACCGCGGCCTCACGCGGCATATGGGCGGCCTCTAAAATAGACGGGTTAACAAAGATGATATAGGCCATTGCCACAAAGGTGGTAAGGCCGGCAATAATTTCAGTACGCACCGTGCTGTGACGCGCCTTGATGGCAAAAAGGCGCTCAAGTAGCGGGGTGTTATTGCTTGCGGACATGACAGGCTCCAGAAGAAAACAGTAAAGCGCACCGTAGGCTTTCCTACGGCGCGCTAATTATACGGCAATGGGCTTTAAAAAAAGCGTCTTGGCGTTGCACTTAACGACAATTGTGCCGCTAAGCTGGCAATTGTTCAGCCTCTTAACCGTCAAGCGCTAAGGCAGTTCGTGGATGGTGCTCCTATGCACAAAAAGCGGTGGCCTTAATCTGCCTTTAAGGTAGGTAGCAGAAAATTAGGCACTAAGAGATCAGGCCTTAAAGAGCATTAAGCTCTGCAGCCTAAGATCTTGGACCTAAAATAAAAGCCTAGCTTGGCAAGTTTATGTGGGGGTATTTTGCCTCAAGCAGGGTGGGGGGGGGGAATGGCATATTAAGCGTAAGCTTGGGCATAACAATGAAAATTATCTTTTAGCCCCCGCATTAAACAGGCTTGTCTACCTTTAGCGCAAGGCATAGCGAATTGGCACGCGCAGGGTCAAGCTAAAGGCTTGTTGTTTACTATCAAAGCCAATAAGTTCTTGCCCCAGTTGCAAAGCTGCCCTATCTAAGAGCGGCGAGCCGGCTGATTGCGCTACTTTACAGTTAACGATGATGCCATTTTTGACTGTAAATTCGAGCATGACCGTGCCTTGAATCTTCCGGCGTAAGGCCTGACGCGGATAAACGGTAGCCTGCTTGATAAAGGATACAATTTCCGCGCTGATAAATTGCCGCGCTTGCGCTTCTTTGGCCTGTTGCCCCTCCTGAGCCTTAGCCTGAGAGGCGCTCATAGTTTGGCCTCCTGACTGCAACTCTTCCTTGGGCTTTTTACCTGCAGAGCCTGCTAAGGTCGCGTCAGATGGTAGATAAGACGTCGTTTCTAGGCGGGGTCGTGGGGTAGCCTTTGTTTGCCGTGGGGTGGATTTATCGTTATCTTGTACGGCCTTAGGCTTTGGCGCGGGCGTCTTTGGTAACGACGGTTTAGTCTTTTCTTTAAGCTTATGTACGGCAACGGGGGCTACATTGGAGTTTGCCTTGGGGCTAAGTTCCAACGCAGGTTTTGTCTGCGGCTTTTGTAGCGCTGATGGTTTCTGATGCGCCGATGTATTGGCGCTAGGGTTTGCCGGCGGCACTTTTGTGTTTGTAGCCGGTACGGACTTGGTGGGCGCGGATAACGGCACGATGTGTAAGTTAAGGCTATGATAGGGCTCACTTACAAGCGGGGTAAAGCGCTGCGGCTCCCACAGCCCTAAGAGCAATAAGGTCAGCAGTAAGGCGCAGGCTGCTACAGTGCGCGAGATGAGATCGGGACTGTGCATCAAGCTTAATCCTTAAGCAGGGTATTTAGCTGTAATTGCCCCTTGGTGTATTGGCGCGCCAAATCGGCACAATCCACCACCGCTTGGGCCGGGGCGGCGGCATCTAAATTAAGCTCAATGCGCTCAAACTGGCCTTGTTGTAAGGTGTTGGCAATATCCTTAAGGGTGATAGGAGCTTTATTGAAGAAAAATTGTCCACTGGCATCGACACTTAACTGCAAAGCCTGCGCTTTGACCGCACTTCGCTCGGCGGTGCTTGATTGCGTTAAGTTAAGCTCAATATTAGGTAAGGCAAAACTCATGGTCATAATAAAGAAGATGACCAACATAAAGGTGACGTCAATGAGCGGGGTTAAATCAACCCCTAAATCGTCATCGTCTAAATCTTGCATGCTTTAGTCCTGTTTAATGCCGGCTGCCTGCAAATTAAGCGCTGCCCGTATACGTCTTAAGGTCAATAAGAGTACATAGTGTAAAAGTAGAGCGGGGATGGCCAAACTAAGCCCCATTACCGTGGTGATAAGGGCCTGCCAGATGCCACCTGCTAGTAAACTTGGCTCGGGGTAACTGCGCTCGGCGATGGTGGCAAAGACCTCGACCATACCAAGGACCGTACCTAATAAACCTAATAAAGGACCTAAGGCAGCGCACAGCTTTAAAAAGTACATGGCGCCATAAATGCCTTTAAGTTTATGTTGCATGAGCGCGTTGATAACTAAGGCCCGATCTTCACTTTTGGTCGCCTGCGCTTGCTCAACAATACCTTGTAAGACCGAATGGGGCAGTGGAGCTTGCTTTTTAATGAGGGCAGATAGTACCAAGCCGCGCACCGCCATATAGACGGCACCTAAGCCTAAGATGATAATTGCCAGTCCACAGGGGCCGACTTGATGATAGAAATCTTGCATGCGCGCTTATCCTGCCTTGATTATTTTCTCGTGGTGGTCATTGTACACTTAAAGTTTGCGATCTTTGCGTCTAAGATCCTTGCTCTTTAGCGGGGATTATTGCGCTAACTGTGATTAACTTTGCTAAACATCATCTTACTTTCAGGCTAAAATATAAGCGATTTTTCCCTGCGAGGTTTTGCTATGGTTTCAGAGGCAATGATCGAACTGTCGCGTTGGCAGTTTGCTGTCACGTCGATGTATCACTTTATCTTTGTGCCTCTTACTTTGGGTCTGTCGTGGATGATCTTCATTATGGAGCTTATCTATGTCAGAACGGGTAAGGTGATCTACAAAGACATGACGCGTTTTTGGGGTAAGCTCTTTGGCATTAACTTTGCCATTGGTGTCGCTACCGGTATTACCATGGAGTTTGAATTTGGTACCAATTGGTCCAATTACTCCCATTATGTCGGCGATATCTTTGGTGCTCCTTTGGCCATTGAGGGCTTGCTGGCCTTCTTCTTAGAGTCCACCTTTATCGGACTGTTTTTTACTGGGTGGCAGCGCTTTTCCAAGAAAGGGCACTTAGTAATTACTTTCCTCACCGCCTTAGGCTCCAACTTATCGGCAATGTGGATTTTAATTGCCAATGGCTGGATGCAATATCCGGAATTTGCCGTCTTTTCACCAGAAAAGATGCGCATGGAAATGGTGGATTTCTTTGGGCTCATTACCTCGCCGGTGGCGCAAGTTAAATTTGCGCACACCGTCTGCAGTGGATATGTAACCGCCGCCTGCTTTATCATCGGCATCAGTGCCTTCTTTATGTTAAAAAAGCGCCATATTCTATTGGCCAAGCGCTCGATGACTGTCGCCATTGCCTTCTGCTTATGCGGCATGGCAGGCTCGGGCTTAACCGGTGATTTATCGGCCTTGCAGGTAACGGAGCATCAGCCGGCCAAGCTTGCGGCTATGGAAGCTGAATTTGAAACCCAAGAGCCGCCGGCTTCCTGGAATATCGTTGCTCTGCCCAGCCAAGATAATATGGAAAACTTAATTTCCATTCGTGTGCCGGCTCTGCTAGGTTTAATTGCTACCCATTCCTTAGACACTCCGGTGCCGGGTTTACGCGATATCGTGGCGCAAAATGAAGTGCGAGTGGCCAATGGTGCGCAGGCTTTAAGTGCCCTCAATAAGATGCGTGCCGGGACGGCTACGGAAGATGACAAGGCCATCTTTAATGCCCATCAAGATGACTTAGGTTATGGCCTGTTGCTATCTACTTATGCACAAGATGTCAGTGCCCCGACTGAGGCTGAAATCAAGATGGCGGCGCACAATTCGGTACCGCCGGTTTTTATTAGCTTTGTGTCTTTCCGCGCGATGATGACCATGGTGGGTTTAATTGGTCTTTTGACCTTAGGTGCGGCCTTCTTCTTGTGGTATAAGCGCGATTTAGTCGAGCGCGAAAAGTTCTTGAAAATCTTGATTGGCATTATTCCGTTGCCCTTCATTGCCTGTGAATTTGGCTGGATCTTAGCTGAGGTGGGCAGACAGCCGTGGGCCATTCAGGATATCTTACCGACGGTCTTGGCTACTTCCTCGTTGTCGGCGGTGGATGTAGGCTTATCGCTATTGTGCTTTATTGGTATTTACACGCTGTTCCTCCTGATTGAACTTACCTTAATGTACAAGACGGTACAAAAGGGGCCAGAGAGCAGTGAGGTCACCGCTCACGGAGGTGCGTATGCTTGATTATGATACTCTGCAGGCCATTTGGTGGGTTTTCATTGGCTTACTATTAATCGGCTTTGCCTTAACTAATGGTATGGATATGGCTGTCTCCACCCTGCTCTATCCTTTATGTGGAGGCAATCGTGCTGAGCGCTCGGCGATTATCAGCACCATTGTGCCGCATTGGGATGGCAATCAGGTGTGGTTAATTACCGCCGGCGGCGCCATTTTTGCCGCCTGGCCTGAAGTCTATGCCGCAGCCTTCTCCGGTTTGTATTGGGCGATGCTCTTAGTGCTCTTTGCCATTTGGTTACGTCCATTGGCCTTTGATTATCGCAATCACGGTGAGACTGAGCGCTGGTATCGCAATTGGGATATTGCGCTTACCGTCGGAAGCTTAGTGCCGATGCTCATTTTTGGCGTCGCCTTTGGCAATCTGTTACAAGGCTTGCCGTTCTGGGCTGATGAAAACATGCGCTGGCACTATGACGGCTACTTCTTAAGTGCGCTCTTACCGCTATTAAATCCCTTTGCGCTCTTATGCGGCTTAGTTGCAGTCTTAATGCTCTTAACCCAAGGGGCTTTGTGGATTCAATTGCGTACGGAAGAGAAAATTGCTCAGCGGGCACGTAAGGTGGCCTTTGGTTGCGGTCTTGCCACGGTGGTATTTTTCTTAGTGGCCGGGATCGTCTCCTATCAGATGCCCGGGTGGCAATATGATGCTCCGGCACCGTTTGATAGTTATCAGGTCATTACCGGTAAGTCGGTGAGTGTGATTGAGCATGGTTTATTTGCCAACTATGTCAACTTGCCGCTCTTGATTATCGTGCCGCTTGCAGCGACGGTGTGCATGTTATTAGCTGCCTGGTATGGTCTGAAAGGACGGGCAGTGCGCGGCATAGTGTGCTCAAGCATCGGTATTGCTAGCACCATTGTTACTGCCGGCGCGGCACTCTTCCCCTTTGTGATGCCTTCAAGTGTTGATCCTAAGTCTTCACTTACGGTATGGGATGCCAGCTCGTCGCAATTTACCTTAAACGTGATGTTCTACACCGTGCTGTTGTTATTGCCGATAGCTTTGGCCTACACCGTCTATGCCTATAAGAAGATGTGGGGTAAGGCGATGGTAGCCGATCACGTCAAGATGGGTGAATAGCATTAGTAGCTAAGAGGCGGTAGCTACCGTTACCGCCTTAAACTTAGGAGTAGCGTAAATGATTTATTTAGGCTGGTTTGTCGGTTTAATGGGCGCTATCGCCTTTACCGTCATCGTCGCACATATAGTTGAGAAGTGGGAAAATCTCTAAACCCGCCCCCGCGTTTATTAAGCGCTTTAGCGTTAACGCTCAGGCGCAATTTAAGCCTGCAAACCGCCATCTTTGCCTGCGATGCGGTGTGCATGGCTTTTTTCTATGCCTGTTGCGCCAAGATAGCCACCACCATTTTATTGCTTAAAACCCCTGCAGAAAGTACGCTGTGGTATATGGCACTCTTATGTGTATTTGTGCGGCTATGCTTACATCTATACTTAAGTAAATTAAATGCCAAGCTGACCTTTAGCTGTGAACTTGCCGTAAGGCAAGAGATCTTGCAGGCCATTTCCCGGCAAGGACCGTTTTCACAGGGGGTAAATCCCGGGGTGGCGGCACTTTTAAGTGAAATTGCTACCTCTATTACGCCGTTTTTTACCGCCTTTGGCCATACTTTACGTCAGGTGATGGTACTGCCGGCCATCTTATTGGTCTTTATGGCCGTAGCCTCTCCCTTAAGTGCACTTGCTTTGGCGCTGATGTGCCCCTTAATTCCGCTCTTTATGGTTTTTATAGGGAAAAAAGCCAAGGAGCTTAATGATAGGCAGTTATTACAAATAAAACGCTTATCCGAGCGCTTTTTTGAGGCTTTAACCAAGCTGCCTTTCATCTTTATCTTTGATTTGGGCAAACGCGAATTAAGTGCCGTGCGTCGCATGAGCAGGCACTGGCGGGTGCAGACCATGCAAATTTTGTATGTGGCCTTTTTATCGGCGCTGGCTCTGGAGTTTTTTGCCACGGTAGGGGTGGCCTTTTGCGCCATTACCTTGGGCTTTGCCGTCTATGAGCAGGGCTTTTCCTATGAAAAGGCGCTCTTTGTACTGCTCTGTGCCCCAGAGTTTTTCCTGCCGCTACGCCGATTGGGGCAAAATTATCACGCCAAGCAAAGAGCTTTGGCCGCTGCGGAAAGTTTAAATGACTTGTTAAGCCTTAACTTACCTAAGAGGGCAATAACGGCTACAGATAATGCACCTCGTGCACTGACGCAAGTGAGCGTTGAGCGTTTGGCTACCGCGCAATTAATGACGCTTACCTTTAATCATGTCACCTTACGCTACCCCGATGGCAGGCTTGGCCTGAATGATGCCTCGTTTACCTTAAAGGGGACGGCGATTAATGTGCTCTCCGGCCCCTCCGGCAGTGGCAAGAGCACGATACTTGCCGCCATTGCTGGCTTACTAACCCCGGAAAGTGGCACTATCACGATAAGCCTTAAGCTTGCGCCTGGGCCGCAAGATGGTGGACAAGTAACAACCATCAGCTGTGATGTAAATGCTTTAAGTAAGGAGCAACGGCAAGCACTCTATACCTTTGTCCCGCAACGGCCTTATCTTTTCTATGGCACCTTGCGTGACAACTTACGCCTTGCCAAAGCGCAGGCAACAGATGAAGAGTTAATTAAGGCTCTACAAAAAGCCGGAGCTGCAAGTTTACTTAGTAATTTGCCGCAGGGTTTGGACACTATGCTAGGTGATGATCATGGTGGCATCTCCGGCGGTCAGGCACGGCTCCTGGCCCTAAGTCGTGCTTTATTGCGTAAAGCGCCGCTTATTTTATTAGATGAGCCCAGTGCCAGTTTAGACCAAGTGGCCGAGCAAAGTTTGGCGCAGGCCTTAGTGCAGTTAAAGCGCCATCATACGGTGATCATTGCCGCCCATCGGGCACCTTTAATTGCGCTTGCTGATAAGGAGGTGACACTTGGCGGTGCTTAAGTTTTTAGGCCTCTTACGCCTACAATGGCAGGCGGCCTTATGGGGACTATTAGCTTCCCTTTGCTCAAGCCTAGCCTCCATTGGTCTGATGGCGACGGCCGGCTGGTTTTTAAGTGCGATGGCCGCGGCCTTTAGTTTTGGAATTTTATTAAATCTCTTTGTTCCTTCTGCCTTAATTCGCCTGCTGGCCATTGCGCGTACGGCTCTTCGCTATGTCGATAGACTGTTGTCCCATCGCGCGGCTTTTATCTTAATGGAGCAGATGCGCCTGGCGCTCTTTGCCACTGCCTTACGCTTAGAGCATGAGGCACAAGTACGTTTGGCACAAGCTGATTTGGAGCGGCGGCTGCACAGTGATATTGAAAAGCTGGAGTTGGCCTTTATTCGCCAATTTGAACCGGCAGTGGTGGCTTTTGTCGTCGGAGCGCTGGTAAGTGCCATCTTAGCTTCCTTTTCCTATAACTTGCTTTTTTGTTTTATCTGCTGTTTTACGCTCGCAGGCTTCTTTATCCCGGCCCTCATGGCCTTAGCAGGTCATGATGTCAGTGCCAAGGTAAGTAGTGCTGAGCTAAAACTTCATCATGAGACGGCAGATTTTATCCGCGGTTTGTTTGATATTACGGTTTTAGGCGTTTTAGGAGTGCGTCTGACGCATTTACAGCAAAAAGCTGAGCAAATTGCTAGGTTACGTGCTCGCTTGAGTCTGTTGGAAGGTCTGACGCAATCTTTGCTCCTTACTTTGGTAGCACTGTGTTTTCTTGGTGTTTTACATAGTGCCGGCACGCTTTATTTACAATCTCAAATCAGTGTCGCTCAGACTATGATGCTTGCCATCGGTGCATTGGCCTGCTTTGAGTGCTTGCAGCCTTTAAGTGCTGCCTTTTTGACTTTGCCTGAAACTGCGCAGGCCGCCACGCGCGTGTTAGAGCTTATTAACGGTAAAGTGCGCAAGGAAGGATCGACTGCTTTAAATGGGCCGCTGACCACCATTACATGCACTCATTTAAGCTTAGGCTTTACGGGTAAAGAGCCTTTAATCACGGATTTTTCTTTTACCTTTAAAGCTAAGTGCAATTATGCCATTCAAGGGCCGTTGGGCAGTGGTAAGAGTACTTTATTGCATGCTTTATGTGGCTTAATTGCCCCACAAGACGGGGAGATCTATTACAACAACTTGCCCGGGACACAGCTCTCCCCCCACAGTTTGCATCGCCAAGTAAGCATGTGTCTGCAAGATCCGTGTTTTATCTCCGGTACGGTGCGACAGATGTTTTGCCTGATGCGTCCGCAGTGTAGCAGTGCGCAAATTGAAGAAGCCTTAGCTGAGGTGGAATTGCGCGATTTTATTTTGTCCCTGCCAGACGGGCTTGATAGCTATGTCGGGCGGGAGGGGCATAGTCTGTCCGGCGGGCAGGCGCGGCGTTTGTCCTTGGCCTTAACCTTATTTAAATGCACCCCTTTTGTGCTTTTAGATGAGCCCGGGGAAGGTCTTGATGCAACGCAAGAAAAGCGGATTTTAACGCGCATTTTACAGCGGCGCCGGGGAGTGATTATGGTAACGCACAAGCAAGTGGGGGTGAATTTGTGCGACAATGTATTGATTTTTGAGCGCATTAGCGCTGCGCTTTGATTTTGCCATTGAGAGTTTCATGAGCAACCACGATAAAAACCCCATTCCGGAGATTTTGCCTCACGCCTCTAAGGTCGAGCCTAAGCCTGAGGAAAGTAGTACCACTGCGCCCTTTTCAGGGAGCACGATGTTAGCTCCGGTGGGTAATCTTGAAAGCTATATTAAGACCGTCAATGCGATGCCAATGCTCGAGATTGAAGATGAGCGTAATTTGGCCCGCCGCCTGAAGGATTATGGTGATTTAGATGCCGCCCGTAAGTTAATTCTCTCGCATCTGCGTTTGGTGGTCTCAATTGCCCGCGGCTATGCCGGTTATGGCTTGCCCATTTCTGATCTCATTCAAGAGGGAAATATTGGCCTAATGAAGGCGGTACGTCATTTTGATCCCGATGTGGGGGGACGTTTGGCGGCCTTTGCGGTGCATTGGATTAAGGCGGAAATTCACGATTATGTGATTAAAAATTGGCGCGTGGTCAAAGTGGCCACCACCAAGGCACAGCGTAAGCTCTTCTTTAAATTGCGCCAAAATAAAAAGCATTTGGGTTGGTTTAATGAAGAAGAGCGCGATGCTGTAGCCTCGGATTTAGGGGTAACCCCCTCGGATGTGGCGGAGATGGAAACGCGTCTTGCCGGGCAGGATATTGGCTATGATTTAGAGAGCGATGATAGTAACGCAGATAAGGCGGGAAGTACTTTAGCGCCGGCGGCCTACCTTGAAGATGAGAACTCTAATTTTGCCCAGACCTTTGAGCAACGCGATTATGAAAGCTGGGAATTAAAACGCTTAAGTAAGGCTCTGCAGGAGCTAGATGAGCGCAGTCGCTACATCATTAAGCGCCGCTGGTTGGATGACAACAAAGCCACCTTACAAGAGCTGGCGGCTGAACTTAAAGTCTCCATTGAGCGCGTGCGGCAAATTGAAAGTACCGCTTTAAGCAAGATTAAAAAATCTATCTTGCAAGAGGGTGACAAGCCACAAATGCAAAAAGCCCTGCCGCATTTGCCTACCTCCCCTGAAGACAAACCTGCTGTACGCAAGCGCGGGCGGCCACGCGGTAGCGGTAAGGGCAAAAGCGCAAAAACAGTCACTAAAATAGACAGTCAAGATAGCAAGTAAAGCGCCATAAGCTCGGGGCAAAACAGCCGTAGCTTAAGCTTTTGGCAGGTGATAGCTCGTGTTGCTCATGCCTAAGGGGGTAAAACCTTGGGTGAAACTTACGTTTATGTGCGTAAACCACGCTCCTCAGGAGATCTATTTTTCTAAGGCGCGATGGCGAATTTGGGCATTAAAGCCGCGCTTTAAAAAGCGCTCATATAGGCTTTGGGCAATAAACACACTGCGATGACAACCACCGGTACACCCGATAGCAACAGTTAAATAGCTGCGGCTACTTTTTTCAATGTCGGGCAGATTGGCCAACAAGAGATCATCGATGGCATCGATATAGTGCTCCACTTGCGGATACTTGGCAAAGAAGTCTTTGACACATTGCTCCAGGCCATTGTGGTGGCGTAATTCCTGTTCCCAAAAGGGATTGGGCAGGAAACGGGCATCAAAAACAAAGTCTGCGTCCTTGGCAATGCCATTTTTAAACCCAAAGGATTCAAAGACCACGACCAAGTTGCGCTCCGGGCGTCCTGACATTAAGGTGGTAATTTCGGTGGCCAAATCATGAACGCTTAAGCTTGAGGTATCAATGCGCAAGTCAGCCATCGCCGCGACATCGGCTAAAATACGTTTTTCAAGCTCAATTGCTTCATCTAAAGACAATTGACGGCGCGAGAGCGGATGTAAACGGCGGGTTTCAGCATAGCGTTTGATTAAGACCGCATCATCGGCATCAATAAAGATAAGGGTGCTACTTATCTGTTGATTGCTTTTAAGACGCTGATAAAAGCCCTCTAAGGACTCTAAATTCTCCGGCATATTGCGTATATCTATTGAGACGGCAAGCTTGGGGTAGCGCTGCGGGGCAATTGCGGTCAATTGCTCTAAGAATATGGCCGGCAGATTGTCAATGCAGTAATAACCCAAATCCTCTAGTACCCGTAGGGCAACGGTCTTACCTGAGCCTGAGCGGCCGGAAATGATGACTAATTTACAGCTCTCTTCTGCCATGGTGCTTCTCCTGCAATCACAGTCCTATCTTAGGCTATGCTCCTAGCTTTCGGCAAGATTATTGGCAATGGCCTGCACCGTTTCATCTAAAGGCTCGTCGCTGTCGTTATTTGCACTATCATGGGGCTCTGCAGTTGGAGGCTCGGGCTCATTTTCTTGCAATTCTGGCCGTAGTTTTTGGGTCAGGCGCGTATCAATTTTATGCAGAAGCCTATCTATCTTACTTTCATCGTGATGTGCGCGGCGTAAGCTGGCCGTTAAATCGCTATTTTGTAAGATTTCACTTAAGCCCTCTAAGATCTCCTCGGCCTCTTCAAGCTTGCTTTGCGGAGCAAAGAAAAAGGCAAAGGCAATATCAATGGCCATAGGCTTGCTATCAAGAGGCTGAAAATCGACCTTTTCATCTAACATGCTGACAATTAATAACGATGGCATTGCGCCATCAACTACCGCATGCGGTATGGCAATCCCTGGAGCCACTACCGTGTTTCCAGCCGCTTCACGCGCATAGAGCGCTTGATTGATTTCTTTGGCGGGTAACTTTAATAAAAAGCCCGCGCTTTCACTTAACTCTTCAAATAAACGCTTTTTACTAAAGCACACTAAGGGCGCAAGGATCAGGGTGGGCGGGAGTAGGGTGAAATCTTGATGCATAGGTTTATTGAGTCTAGTTAGCGCAAAAAACCCTGCTTTAATGGCAGGGTTTTAAGCTTAAAGCATAAAAACTTATTCTTGCTTCATCTTTTCTTTGTACTTCACAATTTGACGATCAACTTTATCAATTAAGGCGTCAATGGCGGAGTACATATCTTCGCTTGAGGCCTCGGCATGCAGGCTATTGCCTTTAACATCGATATCTGCTTTGGCAATGTGAACCAATTTATCCACCGTTAAGGTTACGGAAATAGCATTGATGAGGTCAGCCTTGCGATCTAACTTTTTAAATTTATCATTGACGAAATCGTTTAACGCGTCAGTGATTTTGATGCCGATACCTTGAATAGCTAATTGCATAGTAACATCCTTAATCCAACCTAGGTGTTGGATAAATTAGGTTCATATGAAGACCACATCTTCATAATAGAGCATTTAAGGTGGGATCGGCAGGATCTACGTCATATTTAACGCAAAATTTCGCGATAATTTTTGTCAATGC
>JAHLFG010000034.1 GCA_018883895.1 Candidatus Anaerobiospirillum merdipullorum | reverse complement strand
AGGAGTAAGCTGCAGGAAATTAAAGCTTGTTGAGAAGCGCAGAACCTATTTAACAGAAATTAGATTCCAGGAGGGCGGCAATTCCTCCCCCGCTTAAGAAGCGGGGGTCTCCTTGCCGTAACTTGATGAAGCGCGCTATAACAAGCTTAAGACTTTGCTCCTTGCCAAAAAGAATGTCATTTTGCAAGGTGCCCCCGGCGTGGGTAAAACCTTTGTGGCCAAGCGTTTGGCCTATGCTCTGATGGGTGAGCGGGATAATAGCCGGGTGAAGATGGTGCAATTCCATCAAAGCTATAGCTATGAAGATTTCATTATGGGCTATAGACCTACCGCCAGCGGCTTTGAGTTAAAGAAAGGCGTGTTTTATGAGTTTTGCAAGCAGGCAGCGGAGGATGACCGCCCTTACTTCTTTATTATCGATGAAATCAATCGCGGCAATCTGAGCAAGATTTTTGGTGAGCTCTTTATGCTCATCGAAAACGATAAGCGTGGGGTGCAATTACAGTTGCTCTATGCCGATGAGCAATTCGCCATCCCAAGTAATGTTTACCTCATTGGCATGATGAATACCGCCGATCGTAGTTTGGCGATGTTAGATTATGCGCTCCGCCGGCGTTTTGCCTTTTTTGAGATGACGCCCGCCTTTGCATCGGCCGGTTTTAAGGCCTATCGGGCTAAGGTAGACAAGCGTAAATTTGATCGCTTGATTGAGACGGTCGAGGCGCTCAATGAGGAAATTGCCGCGGATGACTCTTTAGGCGCGGGCTTTTGCATCGGGCATAGTTTTTTCTGCACCAATGCCACGGTAAGCGATGCCTGGCTACAGTCGGTGGTGGAATTTGAGCTTATACCGCTACTAAAGGAATATTGGTTTGATGAGGGGGCTAAAGCCAAGGAGTGGGGCGATAAGCTTGTAGAGGCGGTTAAATGATCCCCATTTACAACATCTACTATATGCTCTCCTATGCTTTTCGTCTCTTGCAGGAGCAGGGCTATCGTGATGTTGCCACCGAGGATTTTCACCATACCGGTGAGCTGTTGGCGGCCATTTTATGTAAAGGCGTGGCGGTGCAGTTAAAGCGCGGACTTTATCATAGCTACATCCGTCAGGAAGGGCCGTTGGCGGCGCCGCGGGGGAAGCTGGAGATTAGTGCTTCGCTGAAGACGCCAACACTGTATAAAAAGCAACTTATCTGTACTTACGATGAGTTTTCGCCTAATGCCTACTTAAATCGTATTCTTAAAACGACGCTTCTTATCCTGCTGCGGGCAGATATCAGTAAGGAAAGGAAGAAAGCGATCCGCAAGCTTTTGGTGTACTTTGCGCAGGTCGATCCTTTAAAAGTGCAAAATATCAATTGGCAAATGCAGTACGAGCGCAACAATCAGACTTATCGCATGCTAATTGAGATCTGCCGCTTGATCTTGCAAGGCCTGCTGCAGAGCACCGCCGATGGCGCGACGCGGATCATGCATTATTTAGATGACATGCACCTATCCAAACTCTATGAGAAATTTATTTTGGGCTATTATCAGCACGAACATCCCGAGATGCAGGTGTCCGCGCCGCAAATTGCCTGGCAAGTGACGGCCGGTAACAGCGCGCTCTTGCCACGCATGCAGACGGACGTGGTGCTTTACAGTAAGCAAAATGGCAAGCGGCTTATTATTGACGCTAAATTCTATGGAAGCAATCTGCAAAAGAAAGCTTATGCAGTAAGGTCAACGCTACTTTCGGCCCATTTGTATCAGATTTTTACCTATGTGAAAAATTGGCCGGCAACGCCTGATGAAAGCGTGGCCGGTATGCTGTTGTATGCCAAAACGGATGCGGATGAGCAACCTGAAGGCAACTATATTATAAGTGGCCACCCCATCAGCGTTACTACGCTGGATTTAAGTGGTAAGTTTCAGGATATTGCCGCCAAGCTCGATGCTATCGCTACTCAAGTTACCACCTAGCGGCTAGGCCTTATTCCTGACACTTAAAGCCCAAGGTCTTGAGCACCGGCATGAAATCTGCCGGCACATGCTTTAAACATAAGGAGGAAAGCTCGCGGCGCTCACGATAGACCTTGCGGATATAGTCAAAGGACGGGCCATCTTTAAAGTGCTGTTTAAAGTCCGCACAATCGCGGCGCACGTCATAGACACTAAATACTAAGCGGCGCAGTAAATCAAGGTCCAGCGTCCGCGCGCCGTCTCCTAGGGTAAGCTCGCTAATTTCAGCTGGCGGCAAGATAAGGTGAGTCTGTGGTTGCATCTTTAAGATGCCGGCTAACTTTAGCCCTAACATATAGGCCGCACGGCGCTTGGATTCAAAAGAATAACCGGCAATATGTGCGGTGGCACCATCAAGTAGCGGCAGCAATTCCCGCACATTAATCTTCGGCTCCCCTTCAAAGACATCACACCAGGCATGAATATCCGGCCGCTTTTTAAGGCACTCATAGAGAGCGTGATTATCTACCACCGGACCACGGGCGGCATTAATTAAAAAGGTGCCGGGCTTTAAGCTCTCAAGCTCAGAAGCGGCAATGAGATGATAGGTGGCATCTGCACCTTCTTTTATAAGTGGCACATGCAGACTAATAAAGTCACAGCGCAAAATTTCCTCTAAAGAAGCGCCATATTCTGACTGGCCCTGACGATAAAGCGGTGGGTCGCGTAGCACCACTTGCATACCCAAGGCCTGCGCCTTGCGGCGCACCTCACTGCCGGTATGGCCACAGCCTACAATGCCGATGGTCTTGCCTTCTAAGCTCAGGCAATAGCGCTCGGCTAAAACTAAGAGTACTGACAGCACATAGTCACCGACACTAATGCAATTGGAGCCCGGGGCGGTGGCAAAAGCAATCCCACGCTCTTGTAGCAAGGCGGTATCAACATGATCAAAGCCTGCCGTTGCGGTACCGACAAACTTAAGTTTGGGGCAGTCGCGCAGTAAATTGGCATCGACCTTGGTGACGGAGCGAATAATAAGTGCCGTGGCATCTTTGAGATCGTCCGCTGTAATGTGTCTGCCAGGGATGGGGGTTACTGTGCCAAAGACCGAGAAAACTTGCTGGGCATTTGGCAGGGCTTCATCAGCAATAATCTGCAGGGCAGTCATGACCATGTTCTCACAAAATTAGGGGAGCCATTTTTACACCTAAAACATGCAGGTGCAAGCTCATCAATTATAATAGAGCTCATAGCCGATAGGAGAGCATAATTATAAAGTTAGGTTTATCCCATCGGGCACTTAAGCTATTTGAATTTGATAAAAGAAGGTGTTTGCATGCTCAAAGCTTTAGAGATCACTACTACGACGACTGGCCAGCCGACTACAGCTTTGCTTTTAGGTTCAGGTGAACTTGGTAAGGAAGTTGCCATTGAGTTGATGCGCCTTGGTGTCCGTGTGGTTGCATGTGACCGTTATCCCAATGCTCCTGCCATGCAGGTGGCTTCCGCACATGCGGTTTTGGATATGAAAGATAAGCAGGCGCTACGCGATTTAATTCATCAGGTAAAACCGGATGTAGTGATCCCTGAGATTGAAGCCATTGCCACCGATGTTTTAGTGGAGCTGGAGCAAAAGGAAGGTTTGCGCGTGGTGCCGTCGGCTAATGCTGCCAATATCACCATGAATCGCGAGGCCATTCGTACCTTAGCGGCACAAACTTTAAACTTACCGACCTCGCCATATTTCTTTGCCTCTAGTGCCGGTGAAGTGCATGCCAATATCGATAAGGTGGGTTTCCCCTGCATTATGAAGCCGGTAATGAGCTCCTCAGGCAAAGGGCAGAGCACTTTAAAGAGCGACGAGGATATTGGTATTGCCTGGAAAAAGGCCTGCAGTGAAGGACGTGGACATGAAAGCCGCGTCATTGTCGAGGGCTTTGTTAAATTTGATCGCGAGATCACCTTACTTACCGTGCACGCCAGTGACGGCATTCACTTCTGCCCGCCCATCGGCCATCATCAGGTCAATGGTGACTATCACGAAAGCTGGCAACCAGAGCCTTTAGATGAGGAAACTTTATTAGAGTGCAAGCGCATTGCCTCCACGGTAGTTAAGGCCTTAGGCGGCTATGGCATTTTTGGCGTGGAGCTCTTTATTGCCGGCAAGAGCGTTATTTTCTCCGAATTATCCCCCCGTCCGCACGATACCGGCATGGTGACCTTAATTTCCCAAGATTTATCTGAGTTTGCGCTCCATGTGCGTGCGCTCTTAGGCTTCCCGATTGGTAAGATTGCTTTCCACGGCCCGTCAGCTTCAGCTGCTATCTTAGGTGAAGGTAAGGGCAATAAGATTACCTATCGTGGTCTTGACGAGGCCTTAGGCATGGGTCCTGATTGTGCGTTGCGTATTTTTGGCAAGCCCGATATCAACGGCGAGCGGCGTTTAGGCGTGGCCTTGGCGCGGGCGGCGACCGTTGAAGAGGCGGTCGAGCAGGTTAAAGCGATGCGCGATAAGATAGAGATTGTAATTGAGGATGAAAGCGCAAGTAAGCAAGATTAAGGAGGAGCTATGCCGATTTCATTGACGCGTTATGCCACGATGGATCCGTATATTTTGCTGAGCGCAGTCAATATGCAACTGCGTGATGATTATGCCGATTTAACCGATCTGTGCAAAGCTCACGAGATAGATGAAGCGGCTTTATGCAAACGTCTTGAGGATGCGGGCTTTACTTACGATGCTGCGCATAAGCAGTTTAAGTAATGCAGGCTTTAGCAAATCAGCAATATCTGTGTCTGCAACCCTTGCCGGTATCGGCGCCGGGCTTGCAGGCGCGCCTTGGCGGCATGGTGATTAAGCGTTGCGGCTTTGCGCTCAACCCGATGGGGGAGGCGCAAGTACTGACGGTCAAACTGCCGCCTTATGTGCTCCCCAGTCCCATTTATCTGCTAAAACAAGAACTATCCCCGGAAATTGGTAGCGCGGGCGTCAGTGAGTATGAGTTTTTACACAAACTTACTGAGGCCATGGAGCCAGAGCACGTGTTGCCGGTAGTCTATGGCTTTAAGTATTTGTTTTATCTGCAGGCCATCGCCTTGCGGTGCTTTCAGTTACCGCACTTTTTCTATGTCCATGATGTGCTTGATTTAAAGGTGGTCTTGCAAGCTGCGCATTACTTTGGTTCATTGCATACTTTAAAGGAAAGCGCGCTTACTAATTTACCTACTGCCACGGCAGCATTAAAGCTTAAAACGGGCAGTGGTTTGGCCGCGCGGGCCGATGCTTTGCCCTTAATTTTGAGCTACTTAAAAGAGCATGATGCACCCATTTTGCAGTTTTGCCTGAAGGGCAAAGCCGAGCGCGTTCGTCGTTTGCAGCAAAGTATGGCAAGCGGTGAAGTGGTCATCGTGGTAGACGGACAGAGCCTGAAAGCCGCGCGCTGCCTTAAGATAAATGATAAAGAGGCGACGCTTCTTACCTGCGATAGAAGCATGCAGGTTGACAAACTTACCTTGCAACTGTGCGATCCGCTGTTAATTGCCCCGCAAGGGGTGTTGACGCCTGAGCGCCAGGGGCGGCTTAACTTTGCCCTAGATAAAATTGTCGCCACCCTCAATGCAGTGGATAGCGCGCAACTTACGGATAACACGCCCCCGACGCTTGAGGCGCAACTGTGGGCCAAATTAAGTCCTGAGGAGCGTCAGGAGTATTTAAAGGTCGGGACGCGCAATCCGCAGTTATTGGATTTACCCCCGCTCTTTAGTTCCGATTTTTATAAAGAATTGCTCTTTTTCTATCAGGCCGATAATTTCCCGCAATGCTTAATTGACAGTGAGCTCGAGCTCTATCGGCACAGTTGTCGCGTGCGTTTTGGCAGACGCTTGCAGCGCTATATGCAAGAGGTTAAAGCGGCGGCTACTTTAATTGATGAAGATGATGAGCGTCAGCAGGCCTTGTTCATGCGCATTGCCAAGTACCCGCAGACGCTTTAACTGCCTACTTTAATTGTGAGGCGACAAACTGCCAGTTGACATGATCTAAGAAAGCCTTGACATAGTCAGCACGGCGGTTTTGATAATCAAGGTAGTAAGCATGCTCCCACACGTCGATGGTAAGGAGCGGGTTAAAACCATCGACCATCGGATTGCCGGCATTGGAAGTATTAAAGATCTTAAGCTTATTGGGGCCGGTTTGCATCAGCCAGGTCCAGCCGGAGCCAAAGTTACCGACAGCCGAGGCCGCAAATTTCTCTTTAAAGCCTTCCACGCTATCAAAGTTGGCGCTCAATAAGCTTGCTAACTTCTCGGGAATGGCCTGCGGCGTGGGGGTAAGGCAATTGAAGTAAAACTCATGATTCCACGCTTGCGCCGCTTGATTGAACAGCGGCCCTGATGAGGTCATGACGACATCAATCAGGCTCTTGCCTTCATAGTTTGAGCCCTGAACTAGCTTATTTGCGCCATCAATATAGGCCTGCAAGTGTTTGCCATGATGAAAGGCAAAGGTATTGGGCGAGACAAAGTCGGTAAAGTCTGCCGGATCGTAGGGCAGCGCGGGCAGGGTATAGGGCATCATAACTCCTTATGACTGCAAGGCAGTCGTTTTCCAAAGTATTATTTAGCCTTAAGCTTAAGCTATTGCGCCGCGCATGACAAAGGGTATGCGCTATTTTTGTGCGTCAGGGTTTAAATTAAGTGGGGCGGCCACGCGACCGTTGGCATCTAAGAAGCCTGGTTGCAACACGCTGATGTTTTCTACCAAGGCGCCCATTTGCTGCGCGCGTTGTTGTCTTTGGGCCTCTAATTGCTCTTCGGCGCTAGGCGATAAAGGCTCGGGGAACCCACAAAAGGTGGTAAAGCGATTGACTAAATGGCAAAAGAGCTCACATTCAAGGCGCGTATCATAATCCGAGCGATGCGCGGCAGCTTCATCAAAGGGAATGCCAGCTGCCATACAGGCGCGGGCGAGCACGGTTTGTCCGTAGACGAGGCCAGATAGCGAAGCGGTATCCATCACCGAGAAGGGATGGAAGGGATTGCGCTTGTAATTGATGCGTGCCACGGCCGCTTGTAAAAAAGATTGATCAAAGGCGGCATTGTGGCCGACCAAAATCGCGCGGCGACAATCGGCAGCTTTTACCTTTTTGGCAATGGCTTTCAGCAGACGCGGCAGGGCCTCCGTTTCGGGCTCTAAATTACGCGACTCATCAAAAGGATCAAGCCCGATAAAACGGATATTGGACTCTTCAAATTGGGCTTGCGCAAAGGGGCGGATATTGGCCGTAAACAGTTCGTCGGGATGCAAGTAGCCCTGTTCGTCCATGCTGACCGTCATCATCGATACTTGCAATAGGGCTGCCGTACGCGGATTAAAGCCGGAGGTCTCTAAATCCACCACCACCGGCAAAAAGCCCCGAAAACGATCCTTAATGGTTTTACGTCCGCTCTCCATTCTCTTCTTTCAACTCTCTTGTAGGGAATTAATCTGTGGGCGCTATTATAGCTTAGTAAGAGAAAAATCACGCTGAAGCCAGTAACTCTTTATGCCGCTTATGGCGGGCCTTACATAAAGGGTTGGGGCAGTAGAGGGCAATGCCGGCCTTTACCTTCTTTTTATAGCGCAAAGGAAAGCCACAATCCGGGCATGGTCTAGCTACCGGCTCACCGGGAACGACGAAGTCACAGCTGGGGTAATTGGTGCAGCCATAAAATACGCGGCCACTGCGGGCTTGACGTTTGACCAATTCGCCCTTGCCACATTGCGGGCATTTAAAGGTGGTAGGTTGTTGCTCTTGGACGCTAAAGCGACACTGCGGGTAGTCTTGACAGCAAATAAAGATGCCAAAGCGGCCGCGCTTGACGGTAAGTGGGGCGCCACATTGCGGGCACTTTACTGGCAAGGTCACCAAGATGCTCAAGGGCGCGGCGGGCAGATGGCGGACAAAGTTGCAGGCGGGGTAATTGCTACAGCCCAAAAGCTCGCCCCGCTCGGTCATGCGTAGCACCAAACGGCCCCCGCATTGCGGGCAACGATCGCCGGGAGCAAGGTGAGAGCTAGCAGGGTCGGTGGAAGGTTGCGCCTCAATTTCCTTGAGCGCCTTAGTTAATAAATCATCGTGCAAAGATGCCTGCTCACTCATGTCTTCCTCTTGCCCTAAGCCTTGGGGATTTAATTGCGGGGGCAGATTATAGCCGCATTAGGCGACAAGCGGGGTAATTTTTAAGTGTCTTTAACTTAGCGTGGGGACAAAAAATCCCGGCCTTGGGGAGGAGACTGCCCGCCGCAGGCTTTGGCATGGTAAAATCTTAAAGTTTTAACTTAAGTAAATTTAATCGTTAGTAATGGATTTAATACTGGCATGGCTCTTTTAGAAGTTGTTACTTTCCCGGATGATAGATTACGGCGCAAGTGCCGTCCTTTAACTACGGTGGATGACAAGATCCGTACTTTGGCAAGCGATATGCTTGAAACCATGTATGACGATGAGGGCATCGGTTTAGCCGCGCCGCAGGTGGGTTTGGATATCCGCCTGGTGGTCATTGATATTCCCGCTGAAGATGGCACGCAAAAACATAATCCCTTAGTACTCATCAATCCGGAAATTATCGCCCGTGAAGGTGAGGTGGCGTCCACGGAAGGTTGTCTCTCGGTGCCGGAATATACCGCTGAGGTCAAGCGCGCAGAAAAAGTAACAGTCAAGGCCTTAGATCAAAATGGGGTGGAGCAGACCTATAATGCCGATGGGCTATTTGCCATTTGTCTGCAACATGAGATTGATCATTTGGATGGCAAACTCTTTATCGATTATTTATCGACCTTAAAGCGCAATATGCTCCGCAAGCGCTATAGCAAGCTCAAAAAAGAGCAACAGCGCGCTGCCGCCGCCCGTTAAGGAGAGCTCATGAGCAGAATTATCTTTGCCGGTACCCCGGATTTTGCCGCCGTGCATTTACAGGCTTTGCTCGACAACGGGATTAAGCCGGTGGCGGTCTATACCCAACCTGACCGTCCTGCCGGGCGTGGGCATAAATTAACCCCCAGTCCGGTAAAGTCCTTGGCCCTAGAGCATGGTCTGGAAGTGCGCACTCCGCTTAATTTTAAAGATGAGGCGGCGGTGGCAGACTTTGTGGCCCTTAAGGCCGATGTGGCCATTGTGGTGGCTTATGGCTTGCTCCTGCCCAAGGCCGTGTTTGCCGCCCCGCGCTGTGGCTCTATCAATGTCCATGGCTCGCTCTTGCCGCGCTGGCGTGGCGCCGCGCCGATTCAACGGGCGCTGCTCGCAGGCGACAAGGAAACGGGGGTGACCATTATGCAAATTGCCGCGGGACTAGATAGCGGTGACATGCTGGCCAAAGCGGTCCTTCCTATTGCAGATGATGATACTGCCGGTAGCTTATTTGATAAG
>JAHLFG010000033.1 GCA_018883895.1 Candidatus Anaerobiospirillum merdipullorum | reverse complement strand
GGACTCTCCCGGCCGGCATGGGACTAAAAATCCATCCGGATGACAGATCTTATAAAAAGAGCAGGTTACCCTGCCCGTTTCTGTATGCCATAACTAAAAATCAGGGAGCGACTTATTGGTCGCCCCCTTTAAATAAGATCTTAGTTTAAATTAATGTCACGCGGTGGTCGTCAGAACCAGACGAGCTCTAAGACCAGCACTTCCACCACACCAATGGCCCAGGCAATGGTGGTAGTTACTGACCACACCATCATCTGCTCTTTGACCTCGCTGACGCCTAACATACGGTTGACCACCCAGAACATGGAATCATTGAAGTAGGAGAAGAACAGCGAGCCGACGCAGCAGGCAATGGCACCGAAGATCGGATCGACACCGGCGGCAATCACAATCGGCGCTGAAATACTAGCGGCCGTAGTCATAGCAACCGTGCCCGAGCCTTGAATGAAGCGCATGACAGTGGCAATTGCCAGCGGCAAAATAATGATCGGGATATTAGCCGAAGCCATGCCCTCAGCCATATAGGTACCCAGGCCCGAATCCTTAATGATCTGACCTAAGGCACCACCACCACCGGTCACCAGCATAATAATACCGGCAGAAGCCATGCCCTTTTCCATCTCAGCTAAGGCCGTCTTGCGATCAAGGCGACGGGCTAAGGTCACAATGGATAAGAGCACACCGATACCCACAGCAATAATCGGCTGACCTAAGAAGACCAAGAAGCCCATAAAGCCGGTAGTCATGCCAAAGGCCGTGGACACGGTATTAATTAAGATGAGCAGAATCGGTATTACCAACGGCGCAAAGGACTCAAAGGTACCCGGGACGTCGGATAAGTCTTCCTTTAATAAGGTGGAGAAATCAGGCTGACCACGCGGGGCATCGACAATCTCGCCGTTCTCGTTGGGGATACGGAAAAGCTTACGCGGGATGTAGTACTTAGCATAGACTAAGCAGCCTAAGGTCATCGGGATGGACAGGACTAAGGCATAGAGAATGAACTTGCCCACATCGATGCTAAAAATACCGCACACGCCCAAAGGACCCGGGGTCGGCGGCACCATGGTGTGAGTAATCACTAAGCCGCCACCTAAGGCCACGCCTAAACCAATCACCGACTTCTTGACGGCACGGGAGATGGCCTTGGCAATCGGCGACAGAATCACGAAGCCTGAATCACAGAAAATCGGGATGGAAACGAAGAAGCCGGTAAGGCCCATCGCTTCTTCTTCACGATTCTTACCAAACAAGCGCAAGAAGGTAAATGCCATGCGCTTGGCAGCTCCGGTGGCTTCAAAGATCTGCCCCATGATCACACCAAAGCCGATGATGATACCGATGCTACCCAAGGTACCACCAAAGCCTGAGGTAATCGAGTTGACGATACTGACCGTCTTGCCACCGATCACCTCGTTGGTCATCGGCATGCCGCCGATGAGACCGACGATGACCGTACACAAGATGAGGGCAATAAAGCTGTGGATTTTGGTCTTCAAGATGACTAAGATCAAGAAGACAATGCCTATTAAGAGGCCAATCATCATGCGATCGCCGCTTAAACCTTCAATCATAAGATACTCCTTAACACCCCTTTTATGAGATGTGTTTTGCCTTACTTACTTCGTAAAGAAGGGGGCATATTTAGCCGCCAGCACGATGGCTTCAATCATGCTCACTGCACTAACTATGCCTTTTCCTGCGATATCAAAGGCCGTACCGTGATCTACAGAAGTACGCAGAATCGGCATGCCGTTGGTTACAGAAATCGTGCGCTCAAAGTCCAAGGTCTTAGTCGCAATATGGCCTTGATCGTGATAAAGCGATAACACTGAGTTATAGCGTCCAATCGCTGCCTGATGGAAGACGCTGTCTGCCGGGACCGGACCTGCGACGTTATAGCCCATCTTTTTGAGCTCTTCGACTGCCGGGGAAATTTCATTGACTTCTTCCCAGCCAAATAAGCCATGCTCACCCGAGTGCGGATTTAAACCAGCCACGGCCATGGTGCCCTCGGTAACGCCTAAGCGGCGCAGTGCCTCGGTGCAGCGCTTGACATAATCGATGATGCGATCTTTCTTAATTTGTCCTAGCATCTGCAATAAGGACAGGTGACGGGTTAAGAAGAATACGCGCAAGCCGCGGGTCTCAAACATCGTTAAAGGATCGGGAGTATTGGTCAGTGCCCCAAAGATCTCAGTATGGCCGATAAACGGGATCTCACCTGCGTGCAGGGATTCCTTATTAATCGGGGTGGTGGCTACCGCATCCACTTCACGGGCATTGGCAAGTTCAATGGATTTGGCAATATAGGCATAGGCGGCCTTACCACACATGCCACTGACCTTACCAAAAGCAAACTTGCTCATATCGACATTATCAAGATCAATTAAATTAAGCACGCCAGTGGAGAAATCGGCATCCTTTACCGCCTCAATGGTCTTTACCGTAAGCGGTACCTTGGAGATCTCAATGGCCTGACGCACAATTTTGCCATCACCCACAACGATGACATTGGCACAGTTTTGTACCTCCGCACTAGCTAAAGCTTTAGCGGTAATTTCTGGACCAACGCCTGCCGGATCACCAATCGGCACTGCAATGATAGGCTTAGTCATAAAAAACTCCTTCTTCTTATTGTTTACAAATCATTTTTACCCACAGATGCGCTCATACGGTAGCGCGCATCCGTCTAAATTATCTTACGCTTAACGCTCTTAGCTCTAATGGAGAGTAAAAGCCCAAGGGCGACAGCTTGCTACACCGCTTTAGATATACAAACTACGTTTTAAATAAGCAATGCAACGGGCAATGGCATCTGATTGCCCCTGACTGCCGCCCTTGGTAATAATCTGCACACCTTTAAACGGTCCATCCATGAAACTGCCAAAGGCAGCAAGCGGTAGGACCTCATCGGCCAAATCAATGCCCGAGGTTTCCATCTTATGGCATACCGCCACCGTGATATCACCTCCACTGCTATAAATGCCCTTAAAGGCCGGAGCGGCCTCTAAAATCCGGCGCGCAATCTCACCAAAGGACTCATTGATAAGATTGGTCACCTCGTCAAGTGAGCAATGATAGCGTTCGGTATACGGGGTAAAGTTAATGCGCTTATCAGGCTGCAAGCCATCACCGGTTACCACCGACACCGCATATTTATCGTATTGCGCCAAAATACCGGCGGTGACGCGGGCAATTTCCGCCTCACGCCGTTCCGGACTTTCAATTAATTCAACCGTATTGACCACCTGCTGATTAGTGCGCTGCGACAGGAAGAACTCATCAAGTTGCACCTTAGCAAGCGGATGGACGGTGCCTATCACCGCCAAAATGCGCGCCTTTTCTTGTTGCTGCTGCGGTTTGACTAACTTGCGCGTTAAGGTTGAGGTAAAGACTCCCGGGCAAGCTGCCACCACCTTAAGGCCGGACGTTATGCAGGCATCGGCAATTAAATCTAAATCTTCTTGTGAGATGCAATCAAAGCTTAAAATACGACTGCCGCCATGTACGGCCGCCACCATCTGCCGGGCAAGCTGATGTTTGCCATGCATTAAGTCCTTTAAGTAAAAAGAGCTTACTTGATACTTGCTTTGCTCGCGTACCACCGCGGCCACTTCTGAGATTTTTACCGGCGTCTTGGGGTCAATGGCAATATCGGTTTTATGTAAAGGAATGCCATTGACTAACATATAGCCGCCGCAGACGACGCGCCCCGACGAGGGGAAGGCCGGAGCAAGTACGGCGACATAATCGTCCCCTAAGCAATCGAGCATGGCATCAATCTCCACGCCCACATTGCCGCGCAAAGTACTATCAATGCGCTTGGAATAAACCTTGACCTCCGGGGAGGCTAAGAGCTTGGTGCTGTCATAGACTACCTTATAGGCATCTTCAGGACTCATGGCGCGACTGTCGGTCGGATAAATCACGCAGTCACAGCTATCTAAGAACTCCGGCTTAAAGTTATCGGTATTAAGTACCGTAATAGCGCGGTAGTTAAGCTGCTTTAATAACACTCCCGTGGCATTACCACCCGTTAAATCATCAGCAATGACGACGCATTGAGTCATATTTAGTCTTCCTTTAAGGTCCGTGAGAATAAGGTACGTGATCGCTATGTGTTTATACTAAAACAGTTTGCGTATTTACAATCAATTCACTCTTCACTCTGTGAAGAAAATCACATAAAAAACGCAAATCAAGCGCTGGATTTGGGCGGTTTTTTCTGCTTACTATCATATAGTTTCCTTGTTTACATAAGTCTTTTTCACCTTCGCAAAGTAATTTTGTCTAAATGCGCAAATTCGTGCATTATTGTTTTTTTAGCTGCTAAACGATCGCTTGCCATGCACCTTGGCAGCAAGCCAACGTGGCAACCACGCGCCTTGCAGCTTACCTACAAAATTTTTTGCCATGCGCGCTACTAGATTTAAAATCCTGCCCCGCTGCCATTTTTTATGCAGTACAAACGTTTGCATCTGCTTTGCCAAGCAAGCCTCTCCGGCTAAATGTGCAAAAATAGCGCGCTGATTTGCACATTTGCCTTAGCCCTTAAAGCTAAGGCTGTGCGCGCGATCCCCCTTTTTTTCACGCCAAGTGCTTATAATGATAACGTTTCCACAATACATTTGTCGGCAGCTTGGGCTGCCTCCCGTTTGAGGATAAAAACATGGCAGAGTGCTATTCACAAAATCCTAATTTAAAGACTATTTCCAACGAAGCTGGCATGAGCGTTACCGTAATGGACTGGGGTGCCACTTTAGTTTCCATTAAAGTTCCGGCCGGGGAAAAAGAGCCTCGCGAGATCTTATTGGGCGTAAAAGATCCGGCACAGTGGAGCACACAGGCTTGCTTCTTTAATGCCACTATCGGCCGTTATGCCAACCGTATTGCCAACTCTAACTTTAACGCCAATGGCAAGAACTATGTCTTAAACTCTGGGGCCCAACACTGCCTGCACGGCGGCTTAGACGGCTTTGACAAGCGCCGCTTTACCTTTAGTGACGAAGGCCCGAACTATTTAGTGCTCACCCTGCACTCTCCCGATGGCGATCAGGGCTTCCCGGGCAATTTCGACCTCACGGTTAAATTTGCGTTAAGTGAGGACAATTGCCTGACCATGTCCTATACCGCCACCTGCGATCAAACTTGCCCGGCATGCATCACCAATCACGCCTACTTCAACTTAAATGGCAAGAATAGCTCGATTTTAGGCCATACCCTGCGCCTGAATAGCGACAAGTTCTTAGAGTTAGATGATTTATCCATTCCGACCGGCCGTGTGCTATCGGTCAAAGATCATCCGGCCTTTGACTTCACCACCGCCAAGACGGTAGGTCAGGACTTTATGAACGATGAGCAGATGAAGGCCGCCTTAGGCTATGATCATCCGTATCTCTATGAGGGCAAGAGTAGCGAGGCTGCCGTGGAAGCCATCTCTGAAGATGGTAAGTTAAAGCTTGAAGTCTTTACCGATTATCCGGCCTTCCAGTTCTACTCGGGCAATTACATTCACGCCGGCGATCCTATCATTGCCCGCGATGATGGTCAGGAATATGCCAATCAAAGCGGTATGTGCTTTGAGCCGGAGTTCTACCCCGACGCCCCGCACTTAGATGCCTTTAAGGATGTCAATCCGCAGGTAAGCCCGGATAAGCCTTTACAGCGCTTTATCAGCTACAAGTTCACCGCTCTGGACTAATTTAAGGCTAAAAAGCTTGAGCTTATTTTACTTATCTAATGTAAGCACTTATTAATTAAAGCTCAAGGATGAGCTAAATTCGCGCCCGGAAGCTTAAAATCCCGGGCGCGATTATTTTTACGCTACGCGCAAATAAGGCCGCTTGCGCGGCCTTAGTGACTTTAGGAACAACCAAATATTTATTGTAATCAGCTTAAGCTTAGAGGCTGTAACCACGCTCGCCGTGAGTGGACAGGTCCAAACCCTCGCGCTCGGCATCTAAGGCTACGCGCAGCGAACCACCGCACAGCGCCTTGACAATCATGCAAGCAAGGAAGGTAACCACACTGGCCCACACGATGGCAATCACCACTGAAGCGGCCTGTGCATAAACCTGACCGCCAATGGAGGTAATGTCTGCCTTAAAGCCGACACCACCTAAGCTCGGGGCACAGAACACACCGGTAAGGAGGGCACCGACGATAGCACCGACACCGTGCACACCAAACACATCCAAGGAATCATCTAAGCCAATGAGGCGCTTTAAACCATGCACGCCGTATAAGCAGGCCGGGCCGGCAATTAAACCGATAATCAGCGCACCTAACGGAGAGACGAAACCGCAAGCCGGGGTAATGGCGACTAAGCCTGCTAACACGCCGGAGGCAGAGCCTAAGGTGGTCGGCTTCTTGTAAATTAACCATTCAGCGGCCATCCACGATACGGCGGCAGCAGCCGGAGCAATTGCGGTATCGACAAAGGCCATCGCCGAGATCCCATCGGAGGCTAATTGCGAACCGGCGTTAAAGCCAAACCAACCGATCCAGAGAAAGCCCATGCCGATATAGGTGATAGGTAAGGAGTGCGGGGTGATAAGCACCTTGCCCAAATCAGTGCGCTTGCCCACACACTTAGCAAGAACCAGAGCTGCCACAGCGGCATCGATATGCACCACGGTACCACCGGCAAAGTCATAGGCGTGGAAGACGCTATCGATAAAGCCACCGCCCCACACCATATGGCACAGCGGCACATAGGAGAACAGGGCCCACAGGCAGATAATAGCAAGCAGCGGTCCAAAGCGTACACGCTCAACGCTTGCACCCACAATCAGGCAGGCGGCGATAGCGCAGAAGGCACCTTGGAAGATAAACCAGGTGTACAGGGACAGCGAGCCATTTAATGCATCCGGCCCGGCACCTAACAAGAAGGCTAAATCAAAGTTACCAATAAAGCTTGAGAGCACGCCATCGTCAGACGAGAAGGACAAGGAATAGCCGCAGACAAACCATAAGATAATGCACAGGGCAAAAACGATTAAGCACTGCTCTAAGACCGACATGACGTTCTTAGCGCGGACCAAGCCGCCATAGAACAAACCGATGGCCGGAATGGACATCACAATCACCAACATGGCCGATAACAGCACAAAGCCGTTAGCACCAGCATCCAAGGTTGGCACCTCATCGGCCGCGAAGGTCGGAGCGCCGGCGGATAGTAGCGCCAGCATCAACGGAAGATATAAGTAAGCTCGCATTTTTCAATCCTCATAAACAGCTTAGACTTACGATTTCTCTGAGGTGATTGTTGATAATCTGTGAGCAGGATTCAATTTTTATCGCAGGAAAAGTGCTAATTTCCCCACCGCGATACAGCAAAATAGGCTTTTTCACCAAAGGCTTGCGTGATTTTCACTATTTTTGTGCATTGATTTTTAT
>JAHLFG010000001.1 GCA_018883895.1 Candidatus Anaerobiospirillum merdipullorum | reverse complement strand
CGCCGGAGCACGCGTGGCGTTTACATTATCGGTATTAAAGCGCGGCTGAAAATCATCTCGCTTGCCGCTGCTGCGCAGGCCTTGAGGAAGGCGGCCTGAGCCTGCATTATATTTATCTGACATGATAATTTTGGCCTTAATCTAACTGTGTAGTCTTAGACCGTTTGTGCACGAATTTTGTTCTTTACTTGCCCGGCCAATTGACCACAAGCTGCGGCAATATCATCACCCCGAGTGGTACGAGTGATCACGGTAAAGCCATAGTTAAATAGTACTTTATAAAAGCGATCAATGCGACTATTGCTCGGACGCTGATAACCGGCACCATCATGCGGGTTAAAAGGAATTAAATTAATCTTGCAGGGCACATCCTTGAGGAGGGCCGCTAAAGCATGCGCATCATCGGTGGAATCATTGACATGATCAAGGAGCACATACTCAATGGTGACGCGCCCACAATTGGCATTAGATGCCGCTAAGTAGTGTTTAACCGCCGTCAGCACTTCAGCTATCTTGTACTTCTTATTAATCGGTACCAACTCATCGCGCAGTTCATCGTTGGCAGCATGTAAAGACAGCGCCAAAGCCACATCCACCTTGCCGGCTAACTTTTCAATGATGGGCGCAATGCCGGAAGTGGATATCGTCACGCGCCGCTTGGACAGTCCGAAGGCAAAATCAGACAGCAAGATCTCCGTGACCTTAAGGACATTGGTCACATTCAATAAAGGCTCGCCCATGCCCATCATCACCACGTTGGAAATCGGCTTGTGCTCGCGATTTTCACAAAAGCCCACGCGTGAGGCGGCAGCAAAGACCTGGCCTATGATCTCATGAACCTTTAAATTACGATTAAAGCCCGACGCGCCGGTGCGGCAAAAAGAGCATTTAATTGGGCAGCCTACCTGCGTGGAAATGCAGAGGGTGCTACGGTCATCCTCAGGGATCAAGACCGTTTCCACCACTTGCCCATCGCCCAAATCAAGTGCCCACTTAATGGTGCCATCGGCTGACTTGTGCTCAGCAATAATATCCGGGGCCTTTATATAGGCCAAAGTAGGTAAACGCTCGCGTAGCTCCTTTTTAATATTGGTCATCTGCGCAAAGTCAGTTACACCCCACTGATAGATCCACTTTAAAAACTGTTGTGCCCGAAAAGGTTTTTCACCAATAGAGACACAAAACTCCTTTAAATCCTCGGGGCTTAAATCCAGTAAATTGACGCGCTGATCCGACATGAAAAATTTCTCGAAAGGTTGAGGCTACACATTGATTTTTAACGTGGCGTATTATATCAGCACCGACCGAAAAATATGCGCACGTGTAAAACGGGGGTGAAAATTTACTCCCTCACTCGGTAAAGCCCGACAAAGCTCCAATATCAAACTAAAATTACGTGCCCGTAAAGCCCGTAAAGTCAGTAAAGAGATTAAAGTGCGTCAATGAAAGCACCGGTGATGGCAAGCAAATTGCACCCCCTTTTTTCCCACCTGTTGCCTTACCTCCATGCTTATTTGTTGCCAAGCTGTGGCCCTCAAAATCTATTTTAGAAAAACTACATGACAGTGCTTTGAGCTAAAAATTTTCCTTCGTATAATCGCTAGCAATTTAGCTTGAGCTTAAGCTTTTAATTTGAACTTTAGGAACTTACGGCAGGAACATCCTTATGCACAAGGTTGCGCCTTTATTTATCTTGCTTGCCGGCACCTTGTGGGGCATGCAGGGGATCTACACCCGGCAATTTAATGCCGCCGGCTTAACCTCTTTTGACATCGCCGCCATTCGTATCTGTGGCACCGGCTTGATTGCCCTAGTGGCATTGCTCATCCTGCGCCCGCGCCTGCTTAAAATTAAGTTGCACGATCTTTGGGTATTTTTGGGAAGCGGCCTTATCAGTATCGCCAGCTTCACCTGCTTGTACTATACCGCTATCGAGCTTACTTCCTTGGGCACGGCGGCAGTACTGATGTATATTGCGCCAGCCGTGGTTACCTTGCTGTCACGCCTCATCTTTCATGAGGAAATCACCCTGCTTAAGGGCTTTGCTCTTTTCTGTGCGATGTTAGGTTGCGTTTTCGTCTCAGGCGGTGGCGGTAGTTTAGGCCATGGCACGGATACCTTGGGCTTATTGTGTGGCTTAGGCTCAGGCTTTGCTTATGCCTTTTACACCATTTTTGGGGCCATAGCGATGCACCGTGGTTATAGTCCGGTCACCTTAGTGGCCTGGACCTTTATCATCGGCTCCGTAGGGGTCTTGCCCTTATGCAGTCCGCAGCGGGTATACGAAATTTCCAGCGGCGCGTTGCAACTTGTGCTCCTAGAGATCTTATTTATCATCGCCGGGGCCTTATTGCCCTACTGCTTGTACAGTTTAGGTCTTAAGTATATGCAGGCAGGTAAGGCATCTATCTTAGCTGCCATAGAAGCGGTAGCGGCCGCCATCTGCGGTTTAGTCTTCTTTGGTGAGCCTTTGACCATCAATCTGCTCATTGGCATCGGTGCCATTATCCTGTCGGTAATTTGCCTAAACCTCAAACGCAGTCGCGTGGTAGCCGCCCCGATGCAAGGCAAACCATCGTCGACCGCCGATAGCGAGATCAATGGAAGCTTAGCCATTCGGCAACTTAAAGTAAGACAGCGCAAACTCTTTGAAGAAGCGGCGGCCTTGGCTGACATCATGCCGGAGGATAGTAGTGAGGTAAATCCTTCGCACTCGCAGGAGGACACGACCAAAAAGCGCGAATAGCCTAAGCCTAAGGGCAAACTTAAAGGTTAAGCCGCGATTAAAAGAACTAAGAACCGGGGGTAAATTATTTAATTAAGTTACCCCATGGCCTGCAGTAATCTAAATGCTTGAGCAATGCTGTAAGACGCTCAACAAGAGACGTCTTACATTTTTGAGCTTTAATCTGGGCAAGAAATAAAAATTTCTACCAAGCCAAATATAAGTAAAACTTACCGCCCATTAAATTAAGCTAACATAGCTCATCAATTTCCTTAAGTGCTAAATAAAAATTACTGCACCTTTGCAATGAATTTACATCTAATTGAATATGTTTCCAACTGCCGAAATAATCTTCCGGAACATTCTTTTCTGTCAAGCGATCTAAAAAGAAGTTTTCAAACTTCTGTCGCAGTTCAACCTCATTTCCAGTACCAGTAGCATATTTAGCACTAAATTCTTCAGCATTCTGGCTCTTTTGATCAACTGAACAATTGGCTTCACCTGTAATGACATGATCAAGATTACATGACATAAAGAAAATTTCTAAAGAAATTCCATAAATTTCTTTAGTTTTTAGTAGTTCCAGTATATTATCTTTTTTGCGCTTATTACGTTTTTTAGCTTGTTCAACATCTTTACAAATAATCTTATCATCTAGGTATTTAAATTTATTACATGAACTTTGCGCTTCGATATTTGCATCTGGGATAAAGGTTCCATCAGTATCGGTAATAAAAAACACTTTAAGAATATCTTGTTTGTGTAATTTATTTTTATTAAGAAAATTTTTAATATGACTTTGTAAGCAAGACTTGATATTTTGCCGTGTGCTTGTTTTTGCAGAAGTAATATCACCGCGGGTGAAAATTATTTCAAAATTATGGGGAGTATAAAATTTATTAAGCGGCAAAAGTGCAATTTGATCATTAATCCCTTCCACCACAACGAGTAAGAGCTTATTTTCTTTTCTCATCTTAGACCCCTACTCTACACGCCCAGCCAGCGCAAATGCTAGCTGAATTTTGGACGGATTAGTCGCATCATAATAAGCATCCTCGCCACTTAAAATTTGAATGTCGCGATAATAAGTATCTCTAAGATTATTATTCTTTTTAATATTACTTACTCTGACATAGCGATTGTTTTCATTAACTGTAGTAAAGGCAACAAATAACTTATCCATCGTCTCCAATGGTCTTAAGTTATGTGCAGTAAAAATCAGTTGGCCTTTACCTGCTGATGAAAAAATAGATAATATTTCCCCTAAGAGATATTCAAAAATACCTGCATCTAACTCATCGATGGCAATAGTAATATTTTTGCTATTATAAGCATAAATAAGTAATTGCAGGATCGTTATAATTTTTTTAATACCAGCCGATTCTAATTGTAGAGCGACTTTTATCTTACCTCTTTGTGAAAAGACTGCCATGCGACAAAAACGATTGCCCTGCGCATCCGTAGTCTGACCGATTGTTTCAACAACAATCCGCATTCCCGGAACGAGTTCAGTTAACACCGTATTGATGCTATTGAGAATGCTGTTAAAACTTGCGACAAAATTTAGGGGAACCTTAACCTCAGAATTAAGGATAATAGGAGTGGCATTAATAATTTTATTTTTATTTATTTTCTTCTTTAAATGAACGAGCATAATCTCGGTGGAGAGCAAATTCAACTCAGTATTGCCGATGCAATATAAGCCGTAGCGAGCAAAATACTGCAAGCTATCCACAATCTCATTAATACTGCTATCTTTAATTAAAAGTTTAAAAATATCACAGATATCACGGTTAAAAATAAAAGATTGGCCTCGTGCGTGCGTTAATATACGGATATCGTTAAGTTTGTATTTTTCCTTCACGGATGGGCTACGTAATTGCTTCAGGATAGCGGTTGTGGCTATGTCTTTACGACCGGTATCTAAGATTAATTTTTTACGCGAAGTTTTAACGATCTCATCATCAGCATCGGTCTGATAAGTGCGATACTCGAGTTTTTCATTGATAATAGCAGGAACTTTAATTAATTGGCCATTATTAGGGTCAGTGGTTTCTTCTACTTGAATGTCAAAGGAATAACTTACGCGGTAACGTTGTTGCGAGATCTCTAACTCTGAAAGCAGAAAATCAAAAGCCAAAGATGCCCCGCTCGAACCTTGACGGATAAGCGCAACTTTCTGCGCATTGAGGCTAAGTCCGCACATTAAAGTTTTAAGTATCGCAATAGCCTCAATGAGGGTAGTTTTGCCCGAGCCATTTTGTCCAAAGAGACCTAGGACGCTACTACGATATTTTTTATTGAGCAGATCGAGCTTGGCATAACCCACATTTTTTAGGTTACGGATCTCTATACTCGCAATGCGCACAGCTAACATGGCATATAACCTCTATAAACGCCAATTTGGAACTTTTTGTTCCTTTAAGCCATTTTAATCTAAAATCATGCGCAAGTTTCATTTTTAGCGCACCGCATATTGCACCCTAAAACCTCCGCAGAGCAGACCTCGGTATATCATCAGGGCTAGCGCACAGCAGCAACGCGCTCACCGTCCTGAACAGTAGCTTAACTTAGCTGTTTTAAGGGCTCCCCCGTGGCAAGCAAATGATTGACAAAGGCTGGTAGCGTGACACTGGCTTTGCCATACAGCCCATAGTGGAAGCTGGTGGCCACGGCACTGCGCTCTAAATTAAACTCCACGCACAAGGAATCTTGGGCGCGCGCATATTGGCAGAAGCCGGCTGCCGGATACACCACCCCCGAGGTACCCACGGCGATAAAGAGATCGCATTGCAATAAGGCGGCCAAGATCTCTTCCATGTGATAAGGGATTTCCTCAAAGAACACGATATCCGGACGCACCGCGGCCTTACCGCAATACGGGCAGAGCATCTGCGGGGAGGAAATACCGTCAAAATAAAAGCGCTTTCCGCAGGCAGTGCACCATAAACTGTTGAGCTCACCGTGCATATGAATGACTTCCATACTGCCGGCCTTTTCATGTAAGTCATCGATATTCTGCGTCACTAAGGTCACGCTCCCACCACGGGACGGCCATTCTTGTTGTAATTTGGCAATAGCGCGATGCGCCTCATTGGGCAGCTTAGTTTTAAGGCCCTGGCGCATATTATTGTAAAAGTCATGCACCAATTGGGGATTGCGCACTAAGGCTGAAGGGACGCACACATCCTCCACCCGATGGTTCTCCCACAAACCGGTCTCGGAGCGAAATACCGGAATGCCTGATTCAGCCGATACGCCCGCGCCCGTTAAAATCACAATATGCTGATAATCCATAGACCGCTCCTTGATGGAAAAAACTTCGTGCCTGCTTAAGTTATAGTCCGGCAAAAAAGAGAGTGCAAGCACCTAAGAGAGCCTCAAGTGCCCCGCACATTTTTGGGAGCACTTGTGGCAATGAAGGCAGGTTCGTGCCTAGGCACTTAACTTTAAAATAAGCGTGGCAAGAGCACGCACACCGGCGGCAGTGGACTGCTCCGGGGCATAGTACGGCGAGCCATCGGGCATAAAGGCCGAGCTTAAATCAAAGTGCACCCACGGCAATTGCTCTCCCACAAAGTGCTGCAGGAAAATTGCCGCCGTAGAGGCCCCGGGGGCACCGTCACCATGGCCGGAGTTGGTCATATCGGCGCGGCGACTTTTCATAAAGCGCGCGAACATCGGATCAAGCGGTAAACGCCAGACCGGCTCTCCCTGCGCTTTAAAACAAGTTTCCACCAGCCCTGCCAAGGCATCATCGCAGCTTAAATAGGCGGTATAGTCACGCCCCACGGCAATCTTGGCAGCGCCGGTTAAGGTTGCAGCATCAATTAAGGTGCCCACCTGACGGCGCTTGGCCTCCAATATACCGTCTGCCAAGATTAAACGTCCTTCGGCGTCAGTGTTGTTAATCTCAATGGTGGTGCCTTCTACATAGGTGATGATATCGCCCGGGAGCATGGAGCTGCCTGACACCAAGTTTTCACTGCACGGCAAGAAACAAGCCACCCGTTGCGTAAGTCCCTGTACGATGGCTAAAGCCAAAGCGGCCGCCACATAGACGGCGCCTGACTTATCGGTGCGCATGGTGCTCATAAATTTAGAGGACTTTAAATCATAGCCACCGGAGTCAAAGCAAATCCCCTTACCCACCAAGGCCACCTTCAGGGGAGCGGTCACATCCGCCACATCTTGCCCCTGCGGAATATATTCGATAATGCCCATCGCAGGCGGATTAATGCTCCCAGCGCCCACCGCACTTAAACCTGCCAAGCGCGCAAAATCCTCATCTCCACGCTTGATGACGGTGGTTTTCACCTGCCCGGCGCCACGCAAGGTCACAGCAAGCTGACACAATTGCTGTAATTTTTCGATAAGTTTAAGCGGGGTGGATTCCTTGGCAGAGCTACCGGCAAGGGCACGCGCGCTACACAAAATCGTGGCGTAAGCTTGCACCTTAACTAAATCAGCGGCTGCTAAGGAGGTAGCCACGATTACATCATGCACCCCATCATAGATGCCCATGATAAAGGCCGTGAGCGCAGCTACGCTGTTCAATTCCGCAACGTTGGTAAGGTCGACCTTAAAGATCCCAGCCTGCGCTAAAGTACGGCCGATAGCTTGCGTAGCCTGCGGATCTTGTGGATTATAAACTACCCCCACGCCATTTGCGGTGGCAAAAATCTGCGTGCCGGTAGCGTACAGGTCCGGGGCCTTAGATGCTAAAGAAACGGCAATAAGCTCTTGCGAGCAAGAAGCGCCTAACTGCACTACAGCGTCACTCTCTGCGCCCTTGAGGTCTAAGTGCGGATTAGATAAGTAAATCTTCATAAAAAAGCTTTCCCATATTTTGAAGTACACGCGCCAACTTTTGCCCCTTGGCTTACTTGGCACGCTTTTTTGTTTTTATTATGTTTGTTTAGCGTTTTAGTTTATTGACCGTGGCAATAATATCTTGTGCGGCGCGCTCAATGTCCTCTTCCGTGGTAAAACGCCCCACCGAAAGGCGCAGGGAAGCACGGGCATCAGCGTCATTAAGTCCCATGGCAGTTAAGACGTAGCTGGGCTTTAAGTCCGCCGACGAGCAGGCCGAGCCTGACGAGCAGGCCGTGGCGCGTAAAGAGGGCAAGAGCATCGCCCCATCAATGCCGGGAAAGGTCACGGACAAAATATGCGGCAGATGATGTTCAGCACTGCCATTTACGCGACAGTCAGTCCCGGCCTGCAAGAGTGCAATTAACTTAGCGCGCAGTGCATTTAAGCGCTCTTTATCGGCTTTGCCTTCGGAAGCCATTAAGGCAAAAGCCTTGCCCATGCCGACTACTTGATGGGTAGGCACCGTACCGCCGCGCAAGCCGCGCTCTTGCCCACCACCGACGATCATCGGGGCAAGCGGCACCTGCTGCGCGCGATTGATATAGAGTGCGCCCACGCCCTTGGGGCCACAGATTTTCTCCGGGGTAAGGCTTACCAAGGAAATATCACTCTTATCAAGGTCAAACTTTTCATAGCCGATGGTTTGCGCACAGTCGGAGTGATAGTAAATGCCTTTTTGTCGACACAGCGTGGCTAAGGCATGCATATCACTTACCGCCCCGGTCACCGAATTGCCCTGCGCGATAGAGACCAAGAAGACATCGTCATTTAAAGCCGGAGCCAATAATTGCGCATCAACCGTACCATCCGCGCGCGGGGCTAAATAAGTGACGTGATAGCCCTCCTGCTCTAAGATCTCACAGGCCTCCAGCACCGCCTTATGCTCAATTAAGGTGGTGACAATGCTCCGCCGCTTATCGCCTTTTTCCCGTAAAGCTTTGGCAAGTCCCATGATGGCCAAATTATTGCTTTCGGTGGCCCCTGAGGTAAAGACAATCTCCAAGGGCGATGCTCCCACCAAATCGGCAATCTCCCCGCGCGCATTTTCCACTGCCTCGGCCGCCTGCCAACCATAGACATGATCTTTGGAGGAGGGGTTGGCAAAAGTCCCATCACGGGATAAACAGTGAACCATGGCCTCAATTACCCGCGGATCAACCGGGGTGGCGGCGGCATAATCTAAATAAACCGGAAGCTTAGGGAGATTGGTCTGTGGCATAGGCTGTTCCTTGGGGATAAAACCTCACGTTAAAGAAATGAAATATAACGATCATTTGCGGGGCAATATAGCACAGCCCAAGCTAAGGCGCGCATCCTAAGCACACTTTAGCGCTTTACTTACATTTGGCCTGTGCTCTTTTTTAACGCAATGCTAAGCCAAGCTGCCCCGTAACTTGACACTTTACTCGTGCCACAGCCGTGGCACATGCTCTGCGCTACAATAAATAGCTCGCATATTTGCGGGCTTAAAGCTATTTGCGCTCATTTGTTGTAACTCTCAGGCAGGAGCAAGCCATGGCCCTCACGACGACGCCCGCATCATCCATTCTATCCCCCATTCCCGCGCCACAATTTTTTATGCGCCCGGCCAGTCCTGCAGATGCGGCGGCACTGTGTGCCATTTATGCCCCCTATGTGCGTCACACCGCCATCACCTTTGAATATACGGTGCCAAGCGTCGCGGAATTTGCCTTAAGGATGGAGCATACCCTAGAGCGCTTTCCCTATATTCTTATCACTAAAGTAGAGCCTAACGCACAGAGCTACAACCTGTGTAGCCGTACCGGGGAGAGCCCTTTGCCTCAAGCTTGCCCCGTTGCCACGGGTCCTGCCAGCTTTACCCCACTGTCGGTGGCCCAGCTTGTGGCCGCCTGCCCACTGGCTAATGAAGAGATCGTGGGCTATTGCTATGCGTCCCCTTTTCATGTGCGTGAGGCCTATCGCCATGCCGTGGAAATGTCGATTTATTTAAAGGAAGACGCGCGGCAACAGGGCCTGGGGCGCCTGCTCTACCAACAAATGGAGTACTTGCTTAAATTACAGGGCATTTTAAATTTAAATGCCTGTGTGGCCTTTGATGCCACCAATGGCCATGATCCTTATTTGACCAATGCCAGCGTCACTTTCCATCAAAAAATGGGCTATACCCGCTGTGCCCATTTTCATCGCTGCGGCTATAAGTTTGCGCGCTGGTATGACATGATGTGGCTGGAGAAAATCTTAGCCCATCCTACAAATTGTCCGCCCTTTATTCCCTGGCCGGAGCTACAGGCCCAAGCTCAAGCTTAAACTTACGCTATTCCTCTTGCTCGGTGATATGCGAAACGGCCATGGCAAAGACTTGCTTTACATGATCATCATCGAGGGCATAAAAGGCGCGCTTACCCATGCGCTTGACGCGCACCAATTTATTTAAGCGCAAATAGCTTAACTGATGGGAAATGGCGGACTTGCTCATGCCCAAGATGGCTGCCAAATCCGAGACACATAACCACTCATGCAGTTGTAGCGCATTGACAATATGGATGCGCGTAGGATCGGCCAGTGCCTTAAAAAACTCCGCCGTCAGATCCACCGCATCGTCCTCAAGCATATTTTGTTGTAACTGTTGTACCAGCTCCACATCACTGACAGAGCTTAGTTCCACCTTGTCATTTGCCTTCTGCATAGCCCTCTTCCTAAATCTTATATTGCCATTGCCTGCTATCGGTGCGTCTGCCGCGCCTTAGCTACAGCCGCCTTATGTGCTTAATGTTCCATGCCTCGTGCCGCGTGCTTGATTCAGGTGGCAACGCGATTTCCCATCATGCTATCTAATACAGATCGGGATCTTGTAGCGGATTGCGATCGCGATACGAGGTCAAACCATATTGCCGTGCCAAACGACGGATTTCAAAGAGCGCATAACGATGCTCGAGGAAATCATACTTATCGGTATGCGCCGCCAAATGGAAATAGTCAAAGGCAAGTTTAATCTGCCCTTGCCGCTGCGCTTCCTTACCTAAATAAAAGTAGACCTCACAGGCGCGCTCGATTTTAAGATACATCGGCAATTGCGGATCTTTTACCAAGGCAAGCAGTTGCTCCTTGGAAATAAGCCCGGTGAGATAATCCAGCACATGATAGCCAAAGTAATCTTCTTTTTTCTGCGCGCTGGCATAGCGCTGCTTTAAGTGCAACAGGGCCGTGTCATAGCCACTGGTCTCACATTCAATTAAGTAATACCACAACATGCGATAAGGATCGTTCCTATCGGCCTGATAAAACGTCTGAATATCACTTAAAGCTATCTTGGGGCGTTTGCCATAATACAGCGCAATGGCGCGGGCAAAATTAGTGTAGACACTGTGTGGATCTAACTCTAAGGCCGCATCAAAGGCCTCATAGGCATCGCCAAAACGCTCGGCACTAGCAAGATAAATCCCCAGGAAATTATAGGCTGGAGCATAATCCGGCTTTTCGACCAAGGCGTTCATAAACATGGTGCGCGCCGAGCCTTCCAGGCCCAAGCGATCATAGATGACGCCTAGTTCATAAAAGAGTTCTGCTCTATCGGCAGCACTATCGGTTTCATGATCAATAAGCTCTGATAATTGCACAATCAGCATCTGATCGCGCTCCACCGCCGCCATTACCGGCACGGTGAGCACAATTTCATTTTGCGGCACCGCAAAGTCGGAGCTTAAGAGCATAGGATCGCTTGGCGTACTTTCAGAGCTCATACTGCTACAGCCGGTGAGTTCAAGAGAAAGCGCCAAGCTCAATGGCCCAAAAACAAAGGCAAGAGATTTGCCTGATCTGCTTGCCTTTTTTACTAACATCGAAAACCTCGCTTGTCTAAACTTTAGCTAGTCCAAGCTCTCCATACCATCGGTTTCCTTTTTCTCGATCTTCATCGGCAAAAGGTTGCGCCGCTCAATCTTTAACAGTAGCGCCCAGGTACTAGCCACATAGATAGAGGAGAAAGTACCAAAGACAATGCCGACTGTCAAAGCCAACGAGAAACCGTGAATTAAGCTACCGCCAAAGAGCAGGAGCGAAATCACCGTAATGAGCGTGGTACCTGAGGTAATAATGGTACGCGACAGAGTTTGGGTAATCGAAACATCAAAGAGATGATCCATGGTCATATCACGTGGCAGACGGCTGGCATTTTCACGAATACGATCAAAGACCACGATCTTATCGTTCAAGGAATAGCCCACCACCGTCAGTACGGCCGCGAGCACGGTCAAATCATACTCAATTTGCCAAAATGAGAACACGCCCATCACGATGATGACGTCATAGCCCAATGAGATCACCGCACCGGTGGCCATACGCCATTCAAAGCGGAAGGCAATATAGGCCAAGATGGCAATCAAGGACACCACAATGGCCAGGACGCCAGATTGCACCAGCTCCTCACCTACCGAAGGACCGACGTACTCCGAGCGGCTTAAGCTTGCCTGTGGATCTAACTTGTGTGCCGCCTGCATGACCTTATCGGCCACCACTTGCTGATTTAAGCCCTCTTGCGGTGCCACACGGATCATCACATCACGCGTGGAGCCAAAGTGCTGCGCGACACCGACAATGCCTTCTTCAGCATAGGCGGCACGCACCTCATCTAGATCCATCGCCTGCGTGTACTTGGTCTCAATGACGATACCGCCGGTAAAATCAAGGCCCCAGTTTAGGCCCTTGGTGACCATGGAAACAATCGAGGCTACCACCAGGCAGATACATAAAATTTCCACAATGCCCTTTATCTTCATAAAGGGGATCACGGTAGTGCTTTTAATAAATTGCAACATGATTTTTCCCCTTAAATATAAAGCTTCTTGACCTTGCGTTTACCACCCCAAATCAGGTTAACGATGGCACGACAAGCGGTCACCGCGGTAAACATGGAGCTGGCAATACCAATCATCAGCACCAAGGCAAAGCCCTTAACTGCACCTGTACCCACCATAAAGAGGATGAGTGCGGTGATAAAGGTCGTAATATTGGAGTCGGCAATGGTGCCAAAGGCCTTTTCATAACCTAGATGAATGGCCTGCTGTACCGTGCGCCCATTGCGAATTTCCTCACGGATACGTTCGTAAATGAGCACGTTGGCGTCAATGGCCATACCTAGGGTCAACACAATACCGGCAATACCCGGTAAGGTCATGGTAGCGCCTGGAATTAAGGACATCACACCGACGAGAAGCACTAAGTTAAACAACAGTGCCAAATTGGCGATAAAGCCAAAGGCCTTGTAGTAAATCACCATGAAGATCATCAAGGCGGCGACACCATAGAACATCGCGCGCAGACCATTGTCGATGTTCTGCTGACCAAGGCTCGGGCCGATGGTACGCTCTTCGACAATCTGAATCGGCGCAATTAAGGCACCGGCACGCAGTAAGAGGGCTAAATTGTGCGCCTCTTTGGGTGAATCAATACCGGTAATACGGAAATTGGAGCCCAAACGGGTCTGAATGGTCGCCACATTAATAATTTGCTCGACCTTTTCAAACTTGGGCTTATAGCCAGGCTCCCCAGGCTTAGGGGCATTGGGATCTTCTACCGGCACTACCTTATATTCAATAAAGTTAGTGGCCATCGACTTACCCACATTGTCCTTAGTAAAGTCGGACATAATGCTACCACCACGAGAATCAAGGCTGATGTTCACCTGCGGACGGCCGTTTTCGTCAGTGGAGGACGAAGCATCGACAATATGATCACCCGTTAAAATGACGCGCTTTTCAAGCACCACCGGATAACCGTTTTTATCATGGTAAAGCTCATCACCAGCCGGCACTCGTCCTTGCATAGCGGCGTTCAAGTCCGCATTGGAGTCCACCATACGAAATTCCAAGGTCGCAGTAGCACCTAAGATTTCCTTAGCCCGTGCCGTATCCTGAATACCCGGCAGCTCAACGACCACGCGATCGGCGCCTTGACGTTGCACCAAGGGCTCGGCCACACCTAATTCATTGACACGATTACGGATGATGTTGATGTTCTGATCAACGGCATTGGTTCTAATCTGCGACAGCTTCTGCGGGGTCATTTCCGCGCGGATATAGCTGCGGCCATCGCGCTCATAGGCTTGGAAGCTAAAATCACCATGATTGCGGCGCAATAAATCTAAGGCCTCATCACGCACCGCACTGTCGCGGAAGGTCACCACCACCGCGTCGCCATCGATACGGGCTCCGGACAGACGCAAATTGGCATTACGTAGCTCAGTACGGAAATCAGCCACCAATTGGGTCTTCATCTTGTTCATCGCTTCGGCCATATCCACTTCCATGAGGAAGTGCACGCCACCACGCAAGTCAAGACCTAACTTTAAAGGATGCATCCCCAGTGAGCGCATCCACGCAGGAGTGGCCGGGGCTAAGTTTAAAGCGGTGATGTATTGATCGCCTAAGGCTTCTTGCACCAGGTCACGCGCTAAAATTTGTTGCTCGGTGGACGGGAAGCGAATTAGGAGTTGCTCATTTTCCAGCTCATAATCGCCACTGATATTTTTGGCAGTCAGCAGATTTTGCACTCGTTCCTGTACTGTTGCATCCACTGTGGTGCCATGCGTACCTGAAATTTGCAGAGCAGGATCTTCACCGTAGAGATTGGGCAAAGCGTAGAAGAAACCTAAGCCAATGACGAGGAACACCAGCAGGTTCTTCCACCAGGGAAACTTATTTAACACTTTTTGACTACTTCTTGTTGAGATAAAGAGGCCGCAACCTTAAGCTGCGGCCCTATTGCATCGTAACTAAATTACTTGTCAGCTTCAGGCTTCTTTTGATCAGTTGCCTCAGCAGCCGGGGCGGCAGTCTCAGGCGATGCAGCCGGCTCTTCAGCCTTGACAGGCTCTGCAGCCTTGGCAGGCTCTTGAGCCTTAGGAGCTTCTTCTACCTTGGCAGCCTCAGCTACCTTATCGGCGCTCTCGGCCTTAGCGGTACGGCTTACCTTTCTCTTGACTAAACGCTTACCGGCAGTCGGTTCACGCTTGACGGACTCATCTAAGGTGCCCTTAGGCAACACGGCAACCACATAGTTGCGCTTCATCTGCATCTCGACGCCAGCGGCGACGGTGATGAGCACATATTCCTTATTCTCCGGCAGACGGCTAATGCGACCGGCAATACCGCCATTGGTCAGCACTTCATCCCCGACGGCTAAATTATCAAGCAGCTTCTGCATCTCCTTACGCTTCTTGGAGTTCGGACGCATCACGAAGAAATAGACTGCGACCATGCAGATAGTCAGCACAATGATCATGCTCATATCGCCGCCAGCGGCTGGAGCAGCATCTGCAGCATAGGCATTGGAAATAAACATAGGTTTTATCCTGTTCCTTAATTGATGGCAAAACTTTGGGTAGCTCAAAAAGTGAGCTTGGTTACAAATTTGCTATATTAGCAGATAATTGGCATTGCTCACTCTTTTCCCCAAAAATCACTGTCTACCCTGCCCGTAAGCTCGTAGCCGCCCGCCCCTTAAGACTTTAATATACGTAAATTTAAGGTACGCATAAGGCAAGTTAAAAAGAAACACCCCAAGGCAATAAGACAAAAATACTATTACAGGGAAAATAGCGCTATATTTTGGTGCAAAGGTAAAATTGCAACTTAGCGCCGTGCTCAAATTTAAGCCCGGCGCAGGCACGCTTAAATTAAGCGCGTTTAGAGGGTAGCTAACACATGTGAAGGATAGGCAGGCTTAGTGCGCGCATAAAAATCGCGGGCAAAGTCAATCAGGGTGCCTTGTTCAATATGTAAGCGAATTTCCTGCATCAAATGCTCATAGTAATGCAGATTGTGAATGGTATTTAAATGTGCCCCCAACATCTCACCACACTTATCTAAGTGATGCAGATAAGCGCGGCTAAAGTTACGGCAGGTATAACAATCACAATTAGGATCCAAAGGACCGGTATCAAGCGCATACTTGGCATTTCTAATCTTAATCACGCCCTCGGAGGTAAAGAGATGACCATTGCGCGCATTGCGTGACGGCATTACGCAGTCAAACATGTCAATGCCATTCAGCACGCCCTCGAGGATATCCTCCGGCCGCCCCACGCCCATTAAATAGCGCGGCTTGTCATAAGGCAACATATCCGGGATATGGGTGAGGGCCTCATACATCACCTCTTTGGGCTCACCGACGGCCAGGCCGCCGATGGCATAACCATCAAAACCAATGGAGGTCAGTCCATCAATTGAACGGCGCCGTAATTCCATATCGGTACCGCCCTGCTGAATACCAAACAAAGCGTTGGGGTTATTTAAGCGTTTAAACTCGTCCTTACAACGCTGTGCCCAGCGTAGCGACAATTCCATCGCCTCTTGCATGCGCTTGCGCTCGGCTGGTAGCGCAATGCACTCATCAAATTGCATTACGATATCAGAGCCTAGCACCGTCTGTACCTGCATCGAGATCTCAGGGGACAAAAAGAGCTTGGCGCCATTGATAGGATGGGAGAATTTCACCCCTTCCTCGGTTACTTTACGCAGCCCCGATAAAGAGAAGACTTGAAAGCCCCCCGAGTCGGTCAAAATGGGCTTGTCCCAATGCATAAAGTCATGCAGATCGCCATGAGCCTTGATAACCTCACAGCCCGGGCGCAACCACAGATGGAAGGTATTACCCAAGATAATATCCGCCCCCATCTCCTTTAAGCTCTCCGGGCGCACCCCCTTGACGGTACCTAAGGTGCCCACCGGCATAAAGGCTGGGGTGCGAACCACTCCGCGCTTGAAGTGCAATTCACCGCGGCGCGCTTTGCCACAGGTGGTTAGTAATTTAAATTCCATCGTTTTAAGTCCTCTCTTTGTGACGGGGCTTAAGGGCAATATAGCAGCTTATGCCGTACTCTTATCTTGCTTGGCCGAAGGCGGCAAATCCATGGGGTCGGTGCGCTTTGATATAAACATGCAATCGCCATAGGAGAAGAAGTGATAGCCCTCCTTGACCGCATGCTCATAGGCTTGCATGGTATTTTTATAGCCGGCAAAGGCACACACCAACATAATTAAGGTGCTTTCGGGCAAATGGAAATTGGTAATCAGGCAATCTACCACCTGATACTCGTAGCCGGGGTAAATGAAAATCGAGGTATCGGCATAAAAAGGACAAATAGGATCACTAAGTCCCTGGGATTTGGCATACAAGGCTGCACTTTCAAGCGAGCGCACCGCAGTAGTCCCCACCGCCACCACGCGATGCCCAGAGTTACGACAATCGATGACTGCCTGAGCTGTGGCCGGGGATAATTGCACAAACTCACTGTGCATATGATGCTGCAAGATATCATCCTCACGCACCGGCTGGAAGGTGCCAGCACCGACATGTAAGGTCACAAAAGCGGTCTTAACGCCCTTGGCCTTAAGCGCTTCAATTTGCTCAGTGGAAAAGTGTAAACCAGCCGTCGGGGCAGCCACCGCGCCGGGGACGCGTGAGTACACCGTCTGATAGCGCTCACGATCGGCAGGCTCATCGGGACGCTCAATATAAGGCGGCAGCGGAATATGCCCGGCCTTGTCCAACAAATCTAACATTGAGCTGTCATCGACAGTTTTTACCAAGAAGAGATCGCCCCGCCGTCCGGTGACTTCAAGCTGTAGTCCATCGCTATTATCAATGGTGATAATGCAGCCGGACTTGGGCGCCTTACTGGCCTTAATATGGGTTAAGGCGGTGGATAAATTAAGCAAGCGCTCAATTAAGAACTCAACCTTGCCACCGGTATCCTTAATGCCATACATGCGCGCCGGGATGACCTTGGTATCATTGAAGACCAACAGATCTCCAGGCTCTAATTCATCGGCCAAATCATAAAAATGTTTATCGCTTAATGCGCCGCTATTGCCATCAAGGCACAACATGCGACATGCAGTACGCTCCTTAGACGGATAGAGCGCAATCAATTCCTCAGGAAGGGTAAAATTAAAATCACTGCGAAGCACAATACGACCCTCATAAAAATCGATGCGTATTGTAGCCTAAAGTAAAGCCCTACTTACGGCTTTTTTAGGCAAAAAGAATGACAAAACCCCGCTAAGGAGAGCGGGGTCAATTTTTCAAGAAGTGAGGAAATTACAACAGTTCTTTGATAAGGGCCGTCACGGCATCATAGGCTGCCTGCTCGTCATCCCCCTTGAAGGTAAGATCAAGCTCATCGCCGGCGCGTAGACCCAAGCCCATCAGAGCAAAGATCCCGCCTTTGAGCGACACCGTCTGTCCTTTGGCAAAGAGTTCGACCAGGCTGTTAAATTCGGAGGCCTTTTTAATAATGATGCCTGCCGGACGCGCATGGACGCCCTCTTTATTGGTAATAATGTAATTAAATTTCAGCATGAAGCTTCTCCTACATCACGAACAGTGACAGTATCCACGTGAAGATAAAGCCACTAATACCGGTCACCGAAGTGATCACGGTCCAGGTCTTAATGCCGTCACCAACACTGATGCCTAAGTATCTGGTCAAAATCCAGAAGAAGGAGTCATTAATGTGCGAGAAGCCTAAAGCACCAAAGCCGATAGCGATCGTCAGCAACACTCTGAAGGTATCAGAATAACCCGCAGTAGCATCAGCCAAGAGGCCGGCAGTAGTCAAAATGGCTACCGTAGCAGAACCTTGGGCTGCACGCAAGGCCGCGGCAATCACGAAGCCTGCTAACATCACCGGCATGTTCATGGAATTTAAAGTATCAGCCAAAGCGTTACCGACGCCGGATTCGGATAAAACCTTACCAAAGACGCCACCACCACCGGTAACTAAGATCACCACGGCAGCCGTCGGTAAAGCAGAATCCATCACATTACCGATTTTGCCCAGCGACCAATTACGTCTAATACCTAAGGCATAGAAGGCAATGGCTAAGGCTACCATTAAGGCCGTGCCCGGGGCACCGATGAACTGCGATATCGGCAGGAAGGCAGAGTCTTTGGGCAGGCTGGTATTGCACACCGTGCCTAACATAATGAGGGCAATCGGCACAATCACCAAGCTGACAATGAGCCATACATTCGGGGCAGCCATGCCATCAGGCGGAATGGGCTGGGAGTCGGCGGCCACTTCATCCATTAAGACCTCACTGTCTTCACTTGGCTTAGAGCCTACGCGCTTTAAGTGACGCTTGACAACAATCTTGGCCGTAAAGAAGCCCACTAAGCCCGTCGGGACGCACAGTAAGAGGCCCCATAAGGTCAGTAAACCAACATCGGCATTAAGCAGATTGGCCGCAGCCACTGGACCTGGATGCGGCGGCACTACCACGTGCACGGCCAACATACATACGGCCACCGGCAGACCATAGACAATCGGATTTGACTTGGAGATCTTAGCAAAGCCCAAGACGATAGGCGCTAAAATGATAAAGCCCACGTCCACGAAGATAGGGATGCCTAAGATAAAGCCTGCTATGGCTAAAGCCGCCACGGTACGCTTGACGCCTAAGAGCTTAGAGAAGTAATTAGCAAGCGCCTCAGCACCGCCGGAGACTTCGATCATGCGCCCTAAAATGGCACCTAAGCCGACGATAATGGTAATCGAGCCCAAGGTCGAGCCCATACCGGCAATTAAGGTCGGCATCACCTGATCAATCGGGATCCCGGCGATAATGGCAGTAATCATGGAAACTAAGAGCAAAGCGACGAAAGCCGAGAGCTTGATCTTGATTACCATGAACAGCAGCAACATAATTGCTACTGCTGCAATGAGTAATAATGCGGAAGTTGACATACAATTTCTACCTATTGCAACTAGTATCCAGAGGAGCGACGGGGGGACACTGTCGCACCTCTGTCATAAAAGTAGCAGGCCAGATACAGATGGCCTACCATCCTCTTCACTAAGCTCAGAGCTGTGAAGACTTATACGGCTCAAACCATCCTAAGCCTGCCTTGGTATCGCCACGCGGGTTATACTCGCAACCGATATAGCCCTTATAGCCCACCTCATCAAAGAGCTTGAAGATGTAGCCATAATCGATTTCGCCTTCATCCGGCTCATGGCGCCCCGGGGCAGAGGCAATTTGCACATGGCCATACTTACCGGCAAAGTCACGAATTAAATGGGTTAAATTGCCATCCACCATTTGGGCGTGGAAGGTATCTAACTGTGTAAAGACGTTATCGCGACCAATCTCTTCGCGCAGCGCCATGGTTTCATACTGGCTGTGATAGAGATAGCGCGGCTTAATATCCGGGCACAGTGCTTCCATGGTGAGGTTGCGGCCATATTTGGCAAAAAGATCGGCTGCCATGCGCATATTCTTAATAAAGACCTGACGGCAGATCTCCTTTTCGCTCGGATACGGTACCACCGCTGACATCACATGGACGGTACGGCAGTCTAGGGCTTCGGCATAATCTAAGGCCTGCTCGATTTCAGCCTTAAAATCTGCCTCACGTCCGGATAGGCCCGCATGTCCCCACTCCCCATGAGCAGTGTCACCTGCCGTGGTATTAAAGAGGGCAATCTTTAAATGATTTTCCTTTAAGATTTGCGCTAACTCTTCTTTCTTATAGTCATAGGGCCATAAAAACTCCACAGCCTTAAAGCCACATTGGGCGGCTTGCTCGAAGCGGGCTAAAAAGTCCACTTCCTTAAACATCATGGTTAAATTGGCAGCAAATTGCGGCATAATTCACCTCTTATCTCAATTCAGCAATCTCAGCTTCACTTAAATAACGGACGTGCTCCTCTCCCTTAAGCAGGAAGTAGAGCTTGCACGCCGCCTCTAGCTCCTCGGCATTATTCACCGCCTCGGTCATGGTCTTACCACAGGTAATCATGCCGTGATTGGCCATTAAAAAGGCATTATGGCCGGCTGCCACCTTGGCAATGTCTTCGGCTAAATGAATGGAGCCTGGTTTGTAATAGGGAATGAGCGGCACCTCACCCATGCGCATGACCACATACGGGGTCACCGGACGGATGGCATTGTGCGGGTCTAAGTTATTCAGGCACGCATAGGCGGTGCAATAACAACAATGCAGATGCACCACTGCCTGTACGTCCGGATTGTTGGCATAGATGGCTAAGTGAAACTTCACTTCCTTGGTGGCTTTTTTGCCACTTAAAAGCTTGCCCTCTTTATCCACAATCGACAGCTCATCGGCTTTAAGGGTGCCCAGACATGAGCCGGTCGGCGTTGCCACTACCGTGCCATCGGGCAAGAGCTGTGACATATTGCCCGCCGCTCCCGAGGCATAGCCACGGTCATACAGCGTCTTACCTGCGGCAATAAATCCCTCAATTATTTCTTCTTTGGTCATACCGGAAAATCTCTCTGTGCCTTTAAGAAAAAGTCTTCTTTACCAAAGTTGCCTGACTTTAAGGTAAGGCTGATGTCATTGTTCACCGAACGCACCCACGGGACACCCGGAGCAATCGCCGGACCAATGTAGAAGCCCGCCACATTTAAAGCCTTAGTGACAATAGAAGAGGTCTCACCTCCGGCAATAATGAAGCGCTGATAGCCCTTATCCTTAAGTTGCAAAGCAAGCTCAGCAAAGAACTTCTCCACCGCGTGACTGGACTTATCAACACCATACTGCTTTTGAATGCGCGCCAAATCTTCAGGATTGGCCGTAGCATAAACAAGCGGCGCAGCGGCATCATTGACATGCTCTTCACAAAAAGCAGCGTATTCAGCCACAAAAGCCTTTAAGTCCGTGCAAGCCATCAGCTTATCGACGTCAACAAGTTTGGTCGCTGCCTGCTGTTTGTAGAACTCGACTTGCTTATTGGTCATCACCGAGCAGGAGCCGGAGAAAACCACGGCCTTCTTGCCCTGCGGATAACCTAATTGCTGCGCCTTGGTGGCATCAGAATCGGCCTCACAGACCGCGCGTGCCAGGCCAATGGCCAGGCCCGAGCCGCCGGTGACCAAACGCATATCCTTTAAGGCCTCACCTTGGACGATAAGATCTTTTTCACAGATGGCATCTAAGATGGCATAGCTATAACCTGCCGCTTGCAGCTCTTTAATCTTCTCCTGCACCGCCTTTGCACCTTGAGAAATCACTTCCTCAGTGACTACGCCGCACTTGCCCTTAGACTGCATTTCCACCAAGCGTACTAAGGAGCTGTCAGTCATCGGGGTAATGGGGTGATTACGCATGCCCGATTCTTCAAGTAAGACATCGCCCACAAAGAGATAGCCCTTATAGACGGTACGCCCATTTACCGGTAAGGCCGGGGAGAAAATGGTAAATTTCTCGCCTAAAGTCTCCATTAAGGCATCGGCCACCGGACCGATATTGCCCTGCTTGGAGCTATCAAAGGTCGAGCAATACTTAAAATAAATTTGCTTGCAATCGTGTGCAAGTAACCACTTTAAAGAAGCCTGAGTTTCGGCCACCGCCTCGGCTACCGGGCAGGAACGCGATTTGTGGGAAATCACCACCGCCTCGGCATCCGGGGCGGGCAGATCTGGGGTCACGCCACATAATTGCACCGTCTTCAGGCCATTTAAGACGAGGAAACTGGCAATATCGGTAGCCCCGGTAAAATCGTCAGCAATAACGCCGATTTTCATAACCATAATATCTCTGCCCTCTTACGCTTAGTGCTTGTTAACCGGCAGATCGATACCGGAGAAAATCTTAATCACGGCGCTATCGTCATAACGACCGTAACCTGCATTAGAGGCATTGGTAAACATCTGATAGGCCGTGGAAGCCAGCGGAATCGGGAAGTGCAGAGCCTTGGCCGTATCGGTCACTAAGCCTAAGTCCTTTACGAAGATATCGACTGCAGAAAGCGGAGTGTAGTCACCGGCTAAGACGTGGGCCATACGGTTTTCAAACATCCACGAATTACCGGCTGCATGGGTGACCACGTCATACATGATGTCAAGCGGAATACCGGCTTTCTTGGCCATAGCCATAGCTTCAGCGGCAACAGCAATATGCACACCGGCAAGTAACTGATGGACAATCTTTACCGAAGAGCCTAAACCAAACTCCGTGCCAATGTTATAGACCTTAGCTGCCACCGCATCGAGCACCGGCTTTAAAGCCTCAAAGGTCTCAGGAGCACCGGAGGCCATCACGGTCATCTCACCGGCATTGGCCTTGATACCACCACCAGAGACCGGGGCATCTAACATCGGCAGGCCATAGGAGGCTAACTTAGCGGCAATTTCCTTGGCATCAGCGGCAGCCATGGTGGAAGACACCATCACCGGGGTTCCTTGCTTTAAGCTCGAGACCAGGCAGTTTTGCGGATCGTCACCAAACAGTACGGTCTTAACCTGCTGGGCATTGACCACTAAAATCACCACCGCATCAAGCTCGGAGGCAAATTCGCGCGCATCCTTGGCCACCTTAACCGCACCTGCTTCCTTTAAAGTTTGTAGCGCCTTATCACTAATATCCCCGCCGTAGGTGTTCAGACCGGCCTTAATGCAGGACTTAGCGGCGCCCATACCCATAGTACCTAAACCAATCACGCATACATTCTTGACTGCCATAAGAAACTCCTCGCAAAGCAGAAAATGTTAAAGATTGTGAAAATTATAGCGCCAGATTTGTGAATTAATGTGAATTAGATCATATATTCACACATTACAGCGCTTTTGCCTCACATTTATTAACATTCGTGACTTACGCATATTTATCGACCTTTTGCCACATTTACTTAAACTACGGACACACTTTCACATCTGTGTGAAAATATATGTTAAAAAATGTGAAAGAACTGCATAAAACTCGCGTCCACGATAGACCCGCGTCTGCTTATGCGTTAAAGTGATGTGAAATGGATGTGATGAGGGTATTGCATGAATACAAAGGGCCAGAGCCATGAGGGCATGATCCCGGCGGAGCGACGTCAACAGATTTTAAACCTCTTGCAAAAACATGAGATTGTAACCATCAGTGAGCTCACTGCGGCGCTTAAAGTGTCGCATATGACCATCAGACGCGATTTGCAAAAAATGGAAGAAGATGGTCTGCTCACCCTGGTCACCGGTGGCGCGCAATTGTCCAAGCGTATTTTAAGTGAGCCATCGCATCTGCAAAAAGAAACCTTAAACGCCACCGAAAAAGATGCCATCGGTCGTTATGCCGCCGCCATGATCCCGCCGCATGCCTGCATTTACTTAGATGCCGGCACCACCTCCTTGGCAGTCTGCCGTCACTTAGGCAAGCGCGGCGATCTCACCATTGTCAGCAATGACTTTGAGGTGATTAATTATTTAATTCAGCACAGTGAAAGCACCTTGATTCACACCGGGGGGCAGGTGCAAAAGTTAAATCGCTCCGGCATTGGCACGCTAGCGGCGCAAACCATTTTGTCCTTATCCATCGACATTGGTTTTCTCTCCGCCTCATCCTGGGAATTGCGCGGCATTACCACCCCCGATAGTGGAAAGGTGCCGGTCAAGCAGGCGGTAGTAAAGGCTAGCCGTCAGCGCATTTTAATTTGCGATTCATCAAAATATGCGCAAACGGCTACTTATTTGGCAGTTCCGGCAAGTGATCTTAATGCCATTATCACCGACCGCAACTTATCAGAACATGCGCAAAAGATGCTCGCGCGCATGGACTTAAAGCTCATCCTCGTTTAGTAGAGCAGAGTGTACAAACGCCGGCGATACTTGCCCTGTAGCGGATCGCCTGCCATGGTGTTTAAGATATCAAGGAAGGTCTTCTTCACCTCTGCCTGAGAGAGATCGTGTTGCAAGATGCCAAAGAGCAAGTCCAAAGCCTCAGCTTTCTTGCCCGCCTCCACCAAAGCAGCGGCATATTTAAGCGCCACTTCCACGGTAGGATTTTTGGCATATTCATCGGCTAACTGATGTAAAGCCGGGCTGTCTTGAGCCTTTTGCGCCAAATCTAAAGCGGACATTAAATCCTGATAGTCCTTGCTCTCGCGCTCCTCGCGCCCGGCGTCAGCCAAAATGGCCGCGGCACGCTCCAAATTTTTATTGGCAATGAGCAAACGGGCATAGATGTGCTTGGCCTGCAGATTATTGGTATCGCTGTTATAGGCAATACTTGCCTTAGATAAAGCCTCGGCCATATTGCCGGCAGCTTCAGCCATGAGAGCATCGCGTAACTGTAGCTCACTTTCTGAGGGCATATATTTGTGCATCAGCTCGGTCAAACGCTCTTTAATTTCATCGCCTTGCAAGAAATCGGTCGGTTTGCCTTCCTTAAAGACCACCAAGGTCGGGACATTTTGCAGGCCCAATTGCATTGCCACCGCTTGGGCCACCGGCTCTTGCACATTGGCCAACACTAAAGACAGATAAGCATTATCATCGCTAATGGCCGTTTGCAGAGTTTGGGTAATGGCAGCGCACTCCGGGGCATCTAAATAAAAATAGAGGAAGACGGCCTTGTTCATGGAGCCATCAATAATGGCCTCACGCACATTTTGCTCAGTAAGCTGCATGAAATTCTTTCCTTTAGACAAAAAAGTAGCTTACCTGCAAGGAAAGCTACATATGGACACATATTCTCTTGCTTACATATATGGGGATGGCGCAGTGCTTTTTAAAGGACTGCGCCGGTGAAACGGGCTTACTTAGTCTTGAAAGCGATTGAGCTCACGCATTGCGGAAATCAGATCAGCCAAATTTGCCCGCGCCGCACTACTGCCCGAGGCTCGCTCGACTAAGACGCGTCCGTCGCTTAAATAAATGGTGGTCTGGCTGCGGCCAATTAAGGTGATATCACGCAGATCCGAGACAATGAAGTCACGCTCCGGCAGATTGGTTAAATCATAACCAATGGAGTAGGTGCTTGGCGCCGAGATAATTCCCAAAGCCTGCGCGCCAAAGGTCGGCGCTAAATCATAGAGGCTTGACAGCTCCGTTACCGTCTGTGCGCCACTGCCTGGTACTTGCAAGAGTAAGGGCACATGCTGCACCATGCGGTTATAGCGCAAGCCATTTTGATTATCGCCTTGGGCACTACCTGACAGTGAAGTCACCACAATCACACTATCTTGTCTAAAGCCCAGCTCATTTAAGGTATTAAAGAGCTCGCCGATGGCGCGATCAGTGCGACTTAAGATAACGGCATATTGCGACACAGATCGTGCCTCTAAGAGATCGTTTAACAGTAAGGTCAGGCTAAAGTGCTGCCCGGGTTGCAATTTAGTTAATAGCTGTTGCGCCTGACGGCAGACCGCGACATTGGAGGTGAGATCTTCTACATGCACCGCATTAAGTCCGGTGCTTGCGCTATGCGAGTCGAGGGCATTGGCTGCCACATCCCCGCTTTGCAAGACGCGAATTAAATAATCCTGACGGAACATCTCCGTTAAGACCGGCGGCACGACACGATTGTCATGCATCGCAGGGCGATACAAACGCGGCAGGCCGTAACTGGCGGCAAAGAGATTATCCTCTAAATTATCATAGGGTAAATAGTGATTTTCAAAGGACAAGGACTGCCCTTTTAAGGCATAGAGTTGCGGGGCATCTTTAATATTGATATCCGCCTGTGACAGGCCATTTACCATGATGGTAATGACATTGCGGAAAATAGGCTGTTGTGCCTGCTCAATGGGTGCTAAAGGATAGTTTAAGGTCTGTGCCGGGGCATATTTATGCTCGTTTTCATCCAGCCAGCCGTGGCTTTCCAAGAAAGAGCGCGCGGTCATCGGATAATGCGCCGGGAAGGCTGAGCGTAGCGCGGTCACCTGCTGATAGTTCACCGCATCGGCCCAAATATGAATGCAATGCGAGCTGACAAAACAGGCGGTCAGCAACACAATCAAGGCGCGAATAAAGATAAGCTTAGTGGCCTTATTAGAGTAGACATAGGCGGTGGCAATCTTGGCAAAGCAGAGCTCAAAAATGAGCACCACCGGCAGTGCAATATACAAGAAGTTGTAATTAAGCCCGGTATTAAAATCAAGTTGGGTAAAGATAAGGCGCAAGACTGCCAGACTCAAATGCACTTTAACGTACAAATAGAGCTTAACATCGATAAGCAAGATGGCAAAAAACACCAATGCCAAGATCACCGCAATAATGCGATAGGCGCGGAAATTGCCAATAAAGGACAGCGGGAAGAGCAAGAGCAAATAAAGCACACAGCAAATAAAGCTCATGTGGCCAAATAAGGTGAGGATTAAATAGGCAAAGGGCAAGAAACCCTCACTTTGCGGGGCAGCATAGACATAGGCCGAGCCGACAAAGATGGCCAGCAGAATATTAAGCAGCAGGAAATGATGGCCCCAGGTAAGCGAACGGGCCGCTTGCTCTTTATAGGTATAGCTACGATTAAAGTTAAACGCCTCGGTCATATTCTGCCTATCAATCCCAAATAAACAACTCTTAAATTATGCCATTTTTACAGTCTACAGTCTCAACTAAAAGTAAGCCCTACAAAAAGGCTAGGACTTAGTGTTATCGGTAGAGCTCTTACTTAAGTTCAAGCCCAAACTTGGAGTCGTCTTGCGATGGTTCTCCGAGGGCCAGCGTACAATCAAGGTCTTAATAAAGGTTGCCAAGGGGATGGCAAAGAACACGCCCCAAAAGCCCCATAGTCCGCCAAAGATTAAAATGGCCGCCAAGATGGAAAAGGCATCTAAATTCATCGCCTTAGAAAAGAGCATCGGGGTGAGCACATTACTATCTAACAGCTGAATGATGAGGTAGACCAAAAGGAGCCACAAGAGCGTGGAGGTAAAGCCAAATTGTAAGACTGCCACCAAGATAACCGGAATGGCAATAATCACCGCCCCCACATAGGGAATGACCACCGACAAGCCCACGCCTAAGCCCAAAAGCACCGCGTAATTGAGCGAGAACACTCTAAAGGCCAAGGTATTGACGCAGGTAATAATGATGATATGCAGTAATTTGCCGCGAATATAACCTGCAATCTGCCCGGATATGGCCGGCCAGAACTCTTTGATTAAAACCTGATTGTTAGGCAGGATATAGGTTAAAAAGCGCTCTTGAAGTTGTCTTTTATTGCGTAGCATCAAGAAGGTGAAAATCGGCACAATGATGAGGTACATCAAATAGGTAAAGACATTGACCACCGAGGGCATTAACTGCGTGCGCATCAGATTGGCCGTATAGTTGATAATCTGCGTGCGCAGTGAGGCCGCCGCGGCATGCAAATCATCGCGCGATAACATGCTCGGGAGCGGATCGGGCAGCATTTGAATTAAGGAGTAGAGCCAGGTGGCAATATAGGTATCCACATCGCTGCCACGTAAGGTGAGATCGGATATCGCCGCATCTTGAGATAAGGCGAGCATCGCATTGTAAAATTGCGCCCCCTGGCGAATAACTTGCGGCACCAATAAGATTAAGATTAAGGCCGCCACCCCAATAAAGAGCACCATCACCACGGCCGCGGCCGTCGGACGTTTTAAATGACAGCTGGTAATTAACGCACACACGGCCCAATCAAGCACGTAAGCTAGGCACAAGGCCACCACCAAGGGTCCCACTAGCCACATGAAAAAGTAGACTAAGATAAAGGATACTGCCAGCACCAGGGCAAATTCCACCGTCCCGGGTTGCGAGAAATGATTGTGATACCAGTTTTTAAATAAACGAAACATTCAGCCCTGTTGTCCTTAAGTGGCAAAGTAGCATGCTTTACCATGCACATATTTGCTCATTGTAAAGCAATTATCCCCCCAAGATGGCATAAAAACACGCGTCATAGCATCTAAGTTGATGCTTTTAAAGCCGATATTTTTACTTCAAGTCTCCTTTACCGGCTACTTTAATGCGGTTTACCCATGACGATTATTTATTATCCTCCAAGGCACAAGCGCGCCTTTCCCTGCTATGATGAAAACCTAAGTTTGCTACAAGTAAACATAAGGAAAGATGGTGCGCGCCGTGAAAAAAACTTTACAAGCCTTAGGCCTTACGCTCCTGCTAAGCCTGCCTACAGTCTCTGCCGAGCCCTCCATTCCGGATTTGGGGACGGCCGGCGTGTTGGGTCTTACGGTGCAAAAAGAGCAACAATTAGGCGATTATTTTATGCGCACCGCCCGTGGTCTGATGCCTATCGTCAACGATCCGGTGCTAAATGAATACTTAACCTCCATTGGCAGTAAGCTCCTCTTGCATGCTCAGCATGTGTATTTTCCCTTTGAGTTTTTCTTAGTCAACGATACCACCCTCAATGCCTCGGCGTTTTTGGGCGGTAAGGTGCGCGTCAATACCGGCCTTTTTATCTATTCTGATACCGAAGATGAATTTGCCTCGGTGCTCGCCCACGAAATTTCCCATGTCACCCAGCGCCATATCGCCCGCTTTTTAGAGTCCCAAGTGCGCGCCACGCGCATGACCTTAGCCTCTATCATAGGCTCAATTGCGATGGCCATCATCAACCCAAGCATGGGTATGGCCGCCGCTAGTGCCACCATGGGCGCCCAGGCCCAAAGCCGCATCAACTTTACCCGCGACAATGAGTATGAGGCCGATAGAATTGGCCTTAACCTGCTCTATCAAAGTGGCTTTAATCCCGAGGGCATGATCGATATGTTCCGCCATTTATTGGCTCAGCAAGGCAATATCAATCCTGCCTTTACCTTGCTCATTGATCACCCCCTGTCAGAGATTCGTGTGGCCGAGGCGCAAAATCGCGTGCAACAATTGCCCAAACGGCAAAACTCTACCAATATCGACTTTTATTTGGCCAAGGCGCGCGTGAATGTGCGTTATGTGCGCCATCAGGATATGCAAGCTTATCTGCAAGCTATCTTAAATGACACGTCAAGTAACGCCCATTATCGCCACTATGCCGCCGCCCTATGTGCCTTTGAGCTTAAGGATTATGCCGCCTGTGAGCGTTATTTAGCCATGCTCCCTTCCCAAAATCTCTTTGTCATGGATTTGGCCGCCGATTTGGCCTTGGCACAACATGAGAATGATCGGGCCATTACCATGTTGCGTAGCGCCTTAAATCGCCGCCCGGGCAATAGCGTGCTGACCTTAAACCTCGCCAATGCCTATTTAACGGCTCGTCAATATCAGCGCTGCATCAGCCTGCTTAAAGATTATATGGATAAAAATCCGCACGATGTCAACGCCCTTGATATGTTAAGTCAGGCCTACGGACGCCTTAATAATCAATGTGAGTTAAATCAAACCCGTGGTGAGCTCTTTGCCCTCTATGCCAATTATGGGCGCTCCATCTATATGTTCAATCAGGCCTTAAATGTCTGCCCGCAAAGATTGACGCAAGAGCGCATTAAAGCCCGGGTGGTAGAAATTGCCAATCAACGGGCTTTTGACGAGTCACTGCGTAAGGGACTCTAGCCAATAAAAAGAGCCCGCCCCTGCAAAAAGGGCTCTGGCGTCCCCATGTTAATTACGCAGGCGTTCTACCTGCCGTTCAGGCATAATAAGACGGGAAATGCAGGATTTTTGAGGAGAAACAAGATGCAGCTTGAACAGCGCAAAATTGTGTTAGGAATTTGCGGCGGGATTGCCGCGTATAAATGCCCTGAACTGTGCCGTCTGCTCATCAAGCAAGGCGCAGATGTCTACAGCGTGGTTACCCCCAGTGCCGCTCAATTAGTCAGCCCCACCACCTTACAAGCTTTAACCGGCCATGCGGTGGGTTGTGAAGTTTTCAATCATGGGGACGAAATTGGCCATATTGAATTATGTGCCGATGCCGATGCCCTCGTCATTGCCCCGGCCACAGCCAATACCATTGCCAAATTGGCTCATGGAATGGCCGACAATATGCTCACTGCCGCGGCCTTAGCCGCCCCGTGCCCCATCATCATCGCTCCGGCGATGAATAGTCGCATGTATCGCCATCCGGCGACGCAGGCTAATTTAGAGCTCTTACAGCAACGCGGCGTCTTTATCATTCCGCCGGCAGAAGGGCCCTTGGCCTGCGGGGAAAGCGGCATTGGCAGAATGCGCGAGCCTGCGGAAATTGTCGCCTATATCTGTGCACTGTTAAATCGCAACGGCTTGCCATTTGCCGAAAATACGCTCTTGCCTCGTCCCGAGGCGCCGCTGGAGCTGACCTCACAAAAATTATTGCCCAAGGCCAATGGGGCTGGTTTACGGGTGCTGATTACCGCAGGCCCTACCGAAGAGCCAATTGATCCGGTGCGGGTGATTACCAATAAAAGCTCAGGCAAGATGGGCTTTGCCTTGGCCGAGGCGGCACGTAAGCGCGGGGCTAATGTAACCTTGATAGCAGGACCGGTGTCACTGCCCACTCCGGCGCAGGTCAATCGTATTAATGTCAAGACCGCTCAGGATATGTATGATGCAGTCAAGGCCAAACTTGATGATGTCGATATTGTAATTGGCTGTGCAGCGGTGTCGGATTATCGTTTGGCCTATGTCTATCCGCAGAAACTAAAAAAGGAAGAGCAAGGCGACAGTCTGACGCTGACCTTAATTAAAAATGAAGACATTATCTCCATGGTAGGCCATGCCAACCCGCGGCCCTTTACGGTGGGCTTTGCCGCCGAGACCATGCACGGACCGGAGCATGCCAAGGAGAAATTACAGCGCAAGAACTTAGACTTAATTGCCCTTAACGATGTCTCGCGCCATGATGTGGGCTTTAATACCGATGACAATGCCCTGCTTGTCTATGACAAAGACGGACAAGTGGCCGATTTGCCTAAGGCCCCTAAGCGTGTGATTGCCGCGCAACTCATGGACTTAATCTTTGACATGTTCCGCAAAGGAACCACGCAGAAGGAAAAGCACGCGTGAACATCGCCATTAAAATCTTAGATAAACGCTTGGGCACCATCTATCCGCTGCCGCGCTATGAAAGTGCGGCCGCCGCGGGCATGGATTTACGTGCCTTAACGTCAGGCGATGTGGTAATTAAAGCCGGGGCCTCACTCTTAGTGCCCACCGGCTTTGCCATGCATATTGCCGATCCTAACGTCTGTGCGGTGGTCTTGCCGCGCTCGGGATTGGGATTTAAACATGGCATTGTGCTTGGCAACCTCACCGGTCTTATCGACGCGGACTATCAGGGACAGCTCTTTGTGCCGCTGTGGAATCGCAGTGACACGGACTTTACCTTGCATGAAGGTGAGCGCATGGCGCAATTGGTCTTCCTGCCCATCATCCGCGCGACCTTAACGCCGGTGGAGGAATTTGATATAAGTGAGCGCGCCACAGCAGGCTTTGGCTCTACCGGGCAGCGCTAGTAAAAACTTACCGTTAAGAAAGGAAAAAGCCGATCGGACGATCGGCTTTTCTTTTGAAAGTACTTTGTACTTAGTCCTTAGGCGCGGGAGGCAAGTTTGTCCTCTAAAGCGGCAATTTGCGTGCGCACTGCATCGGGGGCCGTACCGCCCTTGACCTGCCGCTTATGGATGAGATGATGGAGCTCTAAGGCTTCATAGACATCTCCGCCGATGGAAGGATGGAATTGCTCAAACTCATCGACGCTTAAGTCCTCTAAGGCCTTATTCTTTTCAATGGCATAGAGCACTGCCTTGCCGACAATACCATGGGCCTCACGGAACGGGACCCCGCGGGCAACTAAGTAATCGGCAAGCTCGGTGGCATTAGAGTAACCACCCTGCGCGGCCTTAAAGGCCTCTTCCTTACGCAGCTTCAAGCCACTGAAGACTAAAGCGGCCATATCGAGGCAATCATGCCAGGTATCCATCGCGTCAAACAAACGCTCTTTGTCCTCTTGTAAGTCCTTATCATAGGCCAAGGGTAAGGCCTTCATGGTAACTAACATGCCAGCTAAGGCCCCACAGACGCGTCCGCACTTACCGCGGATGAGCTCTAAGGCATCGGGGTTTTTCTTTTGCGGCATTAAGGATGAGCCGGAGGTCACGGCATCGGATAACTCGACAAAATGCGCTTCACCACTATTGTAAATAATGAGATCTTCACTCAAACGCGATAAATGCATCATCGAAATGGCGGCACAGGATAAGAGCTCAAGCACATGATCTCTATCGGAGACAGCATCTAAGCTATTGGCACTGCCCTCATCAAAACCTAAGGCCTGCGCTAAACTATCTCTATCAATGGGATAGGCAGTTCCAGCTAGAGCCGCCGAGCCTAGCGGGCAGGAGGATTTAATTAAACGGAGCGCATGCTGCAGACGCTGATAATCGCGCTCGAACATCTGCGCATAGGCCATCACAAAGTGACCAAAGGTCACCGGTTGGGCGCGCTGCAGATGGGTATAGCCCGGGAAAATATCTTCTACATGGGCTTTGGCAACGGTAATAAGCTCACGCTCCAGAGCCGTCAGGCTATGGGCAATGCGGGCTCCGGCCTTGGCACACCACAGCTTTAAATCTAAGGCCACCTGATCGTTACGGCTACGCCCGGTATGTAATTTCTTACCCAAATCGCCTACTTTTTCAATTAAACGGCGCTCGACATAGGAGTGAATGTCCTCATCGCCGGCAGTGGCGATGGCCGTTAAATTTTGCTCCGCCTCGGCCTTTAATTCAGCCAGTGCGGCCTCCAGGCGCGTGCATTCTTCGGCCGTGAGCACGCCCACTTGCGCCAAAGCCTGTGCCCAGGCCTGTGAGCCCTCGATATCCTCGATGGCCATACGGTAGTCAAACTTTAATGAATCGTTAAAATCTTTAAAACGCTGATCCGGTCCTTGTGTGAAACGTCCGCCCCACAGAGCCATAGTGCACCTCTTAAAAACGTGTAAAGCCCACGGGGAGATGGTAACTACCACCTCCCCGAGGGCAGATCTTACTTTAAACCGTATATGGTTTTAAGTTTACTTTGCATTTTTCGCTGCATTGAGCGCACGAATACGTGCCGGCAGCGAGTATAAGCGGATGAAGCCTTCGGCATCGTGCTGATCGTAAACATCATCGGCACCAAAGGTCACGAAGTCAAAGTTAAACAGGCTGTTGGGCGAGGACTTCTGAATGATATCGCAATGGCCCTTGTACAGACGGACCACTACCTTACCATTGACATCGTGCGCCAGCTCATCGGCAGCGGCCTGCATGATCTCACGCAGACGGGTAAACCAACGGCCGTCATAGACTAAGTGCGAAAACTCCACTGCAAGCTCATCACGGAAGGCGCGGGTGGACTTATCGAGTACCAGCTGCTCCACGGCACGCAGAGCCTTGTAAATAATGGTGCCGCCCGGGGTCTCATAGCAACCACGGGACTTCATGCCCACCAAACGGTTCTCGGTGATGTCGATACGACCGACACCGTGCTTGGCACCTAAGTCATTTAAGGCCGAAATTAAGGCAAACGGGCTCATTTCCTCACCGTTTAAGGCAGTGACGCAACCGTCCTTCACGGTAAGCTCAAAGGTCTCCGGAGTATCCGGGGCCTTTTGCGGATCACAGGTCCACACCCACACATTCTCGGAAGCCGGATTCCAAGTATCCTCTAACTCGCCACCTTCAGTGGAGATGTGCAGCACGTTAGCATCGCGGCTGTAAATCTTCTTTAAGGTAGCCTTGCACGGAATGTTACGCTCCTGTAAATAGGCCAGTAATTCTTCACGCGACTGCATGGTCCACTCACGCCACGGGGCAATCACATCAAGATGCGGGGCTAAGGCGGCGACGGCCGACTCAAAGCGCACCTGATCGTTACCCTTACCGGTAGCACCGTGAGCGACGGCATCGGCACCTTCCTCTAAGGCACACTCGACCATGGCCTTGGCGATTACCGGGCGGGCAATGGCGGTACCTAAGAGGTACTCACCTTCGTATAAAGCACCGGTCTTAAAGGTCTCAAAGACATAATCACGCACGAACTCTTCGCGCAAATCTTTAATAATGCACTTAGTAGCACCGGACTGAATGGCCTTCTGCTCAATGCCATCTAAATCTTCGCGCTCCTGACCGACATCGGCCACAAAGCACACCACCTCACAACCATAGTTCTCTTTTAACCACGGTACGATGGTAGAAGTGTCCAGGCCGCCAGAATAAGCGAGCACCACCTTCTTATACTGTTTTTTCTCATGCTTTAACATTGCATTGTCCTCAAGGTAGTAGGTAAATCTTATTTCTCAATCAGCATGGCTAATAAGGCCATATGAATGTGCAGACGGTTTTCCGCCTCATCAAAGACTGCCGATAACGGACCATCCATCACCTCATCGGTAATCTCATAGCCGCGGTGAGCCGGCAGGCAGTGCAAGACACAGCGCGCCCCGGACTGAGCGACTAAGGTATCATTAATCTGATAGGGCATGAAAATCTTCTTGACACTGTCAAGCGGGGTATTATCGCCCATTGACACCCAAGTGTCAGTATAGAGCACATCAAAGCCCTGAATCTTCGACGGATCGCTTAAGACTTCAAGCTTGCACCCGTTACGCTGTGCAATTTCGCTGGCCTTGTTGAAAATCTGAATGTCCGGGCCATGACCGGTTGGGCAGAAGCAGGACACATTCACCCCTAAGGTGGCACCAGCCACAAGAAGGGAATTGGCCACATTATTGCCATCGCCCACATAGGCAAGCGACAGACCCTTAAGCGCGCCTAAATGCTCTTGTACCGTCATATAATCGGCCATCGCCTGTGCCGGATGATAGAGATCAGATAAAGCGTTGATGACCGGAACCGAGCCGGTGGCGGCTAATTCTTCTAAGGTGTGTTGCGAGAAGACGCGGCCAATTAAGCAATCGGTCCATCGCGATAAGTTGCGCGCATAGTCACCGATACTCTCACGCTTACCTAAATCACCGCCTTGTAAATCCAAATACACCCCATGGGCGCCTAAACGAAAGAGCGCAATTTCAAAGGTGGTGCGGGTACGCAGGGAGGGCTTTTCAAACATAATGGCGGCCGCTTTACCCTTTAACACGTCCGCAAAGGCCGCCGGATCTTTTTTCATGGCGGCAGCTTTTTCGAGGATCGCTAAATATTCATCCTGCGAAAATTCAAAACCAGTCAGCAAATGACGCATTGATAACTCCTGAAAGCTGAGTTTAGCTTGCTCCTGCACTGTGGCAGGGAGAGCTAAAACCACAATAGGCGCTATCTTAGCAAAGATGCTGTTTAGTGAAGCAAAATGCCCTCTTTTACGGCGTATGACCGTCTATAGCGCACCAATTTTGTGCAATGCCAAAGTAAGGGCAAAAGCCGCCCGCGCCTCATGCAGGGGTGCATCGGGCTTAAAGATAAGATCTTTTACCTCGGCAGGGCTTGCCTTAATGATCTGTATGGGCTCAGGCTCATCGCCACTTAATTGATGGGGGTAGAGATCTTCGGCCAAATACAGATGCATGCTAAGCTCGAGCATACCCGGGGCCACCGTTACCGGCGCGCGCAACAGGCTAATGCGCCGTGCTCCCAAGCCAATTTCCTCGGCAAGCTCGCGCAAAGCTGCCTCTTGCCCGCTCTCACCTTCATCAATCTTACCTTTGACCAAACCCAAGGAGTATTGATGCAAGCCGCCGGCGTATTCGGCGGTTAAATAAAAATGTGTACCATCATAGGGCACAATCATCACCGCCCCGCGGCCGCCGACAATGCGCTCGTATACGCGCTCTTCACCGTTATGAAACTTTAATTTAAGCTCTTCAATGGTAAAGATGCGCGAGGCTTTAAAAGTACGCCGCGCTTCAATTTCCGGCAAGATCTGCGCCAAGGGCGATAAATCCATATTGCTCTCCTTTTTTTCGCTGACATCCTGTGCTGTTTACTCTTATGTTGGTATGCGCGCTTTGGCATGCAACTATAAGTTTAGCGCGCACCATAACTTTAGGGCACCAAATGCTCTTTTTTCAGCTCCCGATGCCCGACTTTAAGCTCCGGCGGTAAACGCACCAAGAGCGAGAGCACAATCGCCGCCACCAAGAGCACCGCCATTAAACTGAAGGTGATGGTAAAGGAATCAAAGATAAAGGCCACGGCATAACCTATCAAGGAGCCAATGCCAAAGCCCAAGTACAAGAGCCCGTAGTTTTTGGCTAAATTCTTAATGCCAAAGAAATCGGAAATAATGGACGGGTAAATGGTCAAGGTGCCGCCAAAGGAGAAAGCCACCAAGGCCAAGGCCACAAACAAGGTGCTCATGGACAAAGGCAGGAACAAGAGCATCAGCATCGCGATAAGCGAGAGGATTTGATCAAAGGTAATCAGGCGGATGCGCGGCAATTTGTCCGACAGCACGCCCATCAGCAGGCGCCCTAAAATATTGGCTATCGCCACCACACTTACACCCAAGGCTGCGTCGGCAAGGGACAGGGAGGCCAAAGACACGCCCAAATTGGAGGCCACACCGATGACATAGAGCCCGGTCATGCAGTCAATGAGGAACATAAAGGTAAGAAGCCAATAAGGCACCGTACGTAACGCACTGTGCAGATCATATTCACGCGTTGCCGGGGATGCGGCGGTCACTTCGCGCTGTAGCATCGCATCGGCGGTAAGTAAGCTTCCCAAGATAGCCGCAGCGCTACAGGACAAACCCCAGGTAAGGAGGGCAGCCTCTAAACTAAAGGCGGTGAGCACCGCCCCGTCAATGGATTTATACAACAGTGAGCCTGCGCCATAGGCGCCGATGCATAAAGCTGAAGCCAGGCCCTTATGTTGCGGGAAGAACTTGACGCAATTGGTCAGCACCAGCATGTAGCCCAGGCCATCACCAAAGCCCAAGAGCACGCCGGCGGCCAGATACAAAGCAATTAAATTGGGCGCAAAGGCAGCCCCCAGCAGACCAAGGCCCAAACAGGCCGCACTTAAGACAACCACGCGATTAAAACCCAGGCGTAGTTTTAAAAACCCGGAGCTAGAGCTACCGATGGCAATAAATAAGGTCATAATGCCAAAAGTGAAAGCCACGGCGTTAAGATCAGCTTGATACTTGGTGGCTAAGGGACTGTTAAACAAGCTCCAGGCATAGACTGAGCCTAAGGCCAAGAGAATAAGCATGGAACCAATTAAGGTCTTAATTTTGGTCACGACTGCGCTCCTTGCAAGATGATGTCGACCGCTTTATCTTTTTAATTAACATTAAGATCATAGCAAGAAAGGCAGGTGAGGGATTTTCACCTGACAAAGTGTCGCAACAAGCGCTTAGTGTACAATAAGGCATTTTTGCGCGTTTATGGTAGAGATTTCAGCGATGACTGAGCAAAATCTGGCGTCCTTAACCCCGATGATGCGCCAATATTTTGAAATTAAGCAACAATATCCCGATACCTTAGTGTTCTATCGCTTAGGCGACTTCTATGAGCTCTTTTTTGACGATGCCAAGGAAGCGGCGGCCTTACTTGATTTAACCCTCACGCGGCGGGGGAGCAATCAAGGTAAGCCCATTCCCATGGCCGGGGTGCCCTTTCACTCCATTGACAGCTATTTGGCCAAATTAATCAAAATGGGCCGATCGGCAGTAATTTGTGAGCAGGTAGGCGATCCCAAAAACAGCCGCGGGATGATGGAGCGCAAGATCTCCAAGGTGCTCACCCCCGGCACGGTCACCGATGAAGGCATTGCCCCCGAGCATCAGGACAATTGCATTGTGAGCATCTGTAAGGGGCATAATTATTACGGCTTTGCGTGTTTAAGTTTATCCTCAGGAGAATTTAAGGCCGCGGTAGCCGCATCCGAGGACAAATTGCGCCTGCTAATTGAAAAGCACAACCCCGCCGAAATCGTCTGCCCGGAAAACTTTAAGCCTAAGACGCTGACCCAAGGCTGTGCCTGCACCAAGGAATTGGCGCCGTGGTACTTTGATTTTCAGACCTGCTATCGTGCGCTGTGCACGCAATTTGCCACCGCAAGTTTATTTGGCTTTGACCTAGAAGACTTAGAAGAGGGCATTTGCGCCGCCGGAGCCTTACTTGCCTATGTCAAGGACACCCAACATACTGCCTTAAATCATATCCGCAGGATAAGTCGCGAGGAAAGTCGGGCTTACGTCATTCTCGATCAATGTGCCAAGCGTAATTTGGAGCTCCTCACCAATTTACGCGGCGAGCGGCGCGGTAGCTTAATGGCCGTACTCGATAAAACCCGCACCCCGATGGGTCAGCGTTTGCTTGCCCGTTGTTTAACCGAGCCCTTGCGCGACAATGCCGTGGTCAATGCACGCCTTGATATGGTGGAGGCTTTAAGTAAGTTTGAAAAATTAAGTGAGCTGTCAGACTTGCTCTCCACCTGCGGCGATGTGGAGCGTGCGGTCGCCCGTATTGCCCTGCGCACCGCCCGCCCCAAGGATTTAGTCATGCTGCGCGCCACCTTGGACGCGGTGCCCCAATTTAAAGAGCTCTTGACCACAGATATCAGCCAGGTCTTGAGCGAACATCCGTTGCAAAACTTTGCCCAAAGCTTAAATCCGCCTGCTGATCTGGCAAGCTTGCTTCACACGGCAATAGCCGAGATACCAGCTAGTTTCTTGCGCGATGGCGGGGTGATTGCTGCCGGCTTTAATGCAGAATTGGACACCTTACGCGACTTAATGTCCGGAGCGGAGGATACCTTAACTAAAATTGAGACCCGCGAGCGTGAGGCCACCGGCATTAGCACGCTTAAAGTGGCCTTCAATCAAGTGCATGGCTACTATATTGAAGTCTCCAAGGCCCAAAGCATGAAGGTGCCGCTTACCTATCAGCGTAGGCAGACCTTAAAAAATTCCGAGCGCTATATTACCCCGGAATTAAAGGAGCTCGAGGAGCAAACCTTAACGGCCAAGGCCCGTGCACTGTCTTTGGAAAAAGAGCTCTTTGCCAATATCTTAGAGCGCTTAAATGCAGATATTGAGGCTTTAACGACGCTAGCGGCACATTTGGCCTTACTTGATATGCTCCATGCGCTAGCGGTCTGTGCCCTAGAGCGGCATTACGTGCGCCCCACCCTTAGTGATGAGGCGGATATCACGATTAAAGCCGGGCGCCATCCGGTAATTGAATCGCTGACTACCAAGCCCTTTATTGCCAATGATGTCAGCTTTGGTAAGCAAAGGCTTATCATCATCTCCGGGCCTAATATGGGTGGCAAATCGACCTTTATGCGTCAAATTGCCCTCATTACCATCATGGCGCGCATCGGCTCCTTTGTGCCGGCACAGGCGGCCACCATCGGGCAGATTGATCGCATTTTCACCCGTATCGGCGCGGCCGATGATTTAGCCTCCGGACGCTCGACCTTTATGGTGGAAATGGAAGAAACCGCCTCCATTTTAAATAATGCCGGGCCCCAAAGCCTGGTGCTCATGGATGAAGTGGGCCGCGGCACCAGTACCGCCGAAGGCGCTGCCATTGCCCGGGCCATTACCCAATATCTGTGCACCCATATCAATGCGCTGACCTTGTTTTCCACCCACTATGCTGAAATCACGCATTTAGAGCAAGACTACCCGCAAATTTGCAATCTGTGCTTTAAAGCCCGCGAGGCGCAAGGTAAGGTGGTGTTTTTATATCAGGCCCAAAAAGGCGCGCAATCTTATTCCTATGGCGTGGAAGTAGGTAAATTGGCCGGTCTGCCAAATGAGGTTATCAAGAGCGCCAAAGCGGCATTGCAACGTAAATTAAGTGCTCCGCTAGTGGATAACAGTACGCCCACTGCGCAAGCTCCCAAGGCAGGCGATGCCTCTTCTGAGCTTAAAGCCCAATGTGCGTCCTTAAGTGCCACGCTCAGCGCTTGGCGGCCGTGCATACAGGCCTTGCAAGCGCTTGATATCAATGCCTTAACCCCGCTGGAGGCTTTAAATCATTTAAGTACCTTGCAAGCGCTGTTGCAAGGTACCAAGAGCACTAACTAGCGCTAACTTACTATTTGGGCAAATAGCTTAAAGGATTGACCGATTGCCCGCGGTAGCGAATTTCAAAGTGCAAACGCACCGTCTTGGCATCGGTCGAGCCCATGCGGGCAATTTGCTGGCCGCGTTTGACGCTCTGCCCTTCTTTTACCTGCAAGACTTCATTGTGCGCATAGGCCGACAGATACTCATTGGCATGATTGATGATAATGAGATTGCCATAACCGCGTAAGGCATTGCCCGCATAGACCACTTGCCCGTCGGCCGCTGCCAAGACCTGTTGTCCGCGATTGCCGGCAATATCAATACCCTTATTGCCCTGCTCGGAGCGCGAGAAGCCCTCAATAATCGAGCCCTTGCACGGCCACATCCAGGTCACGCCACCTACTTTGCGCGTCTCCCCGGACACCACCACCGGCTTGGTTAACACCGTGGTGGTGCTGATGGCGCTGTCAGTATTTGTTTGTTTACCTGTAGCGCCACTGCTACTTGATTTGCTTGCATCCGCCACCGTGCTACTTTGCCCGGCCACCGGCACTTGGGCCTGTAACGGGCGATTGGCAGTGGTGGTGGCATCGTGGCGCGCCAAATACAAGACCTGCCCCACAGTTAAGTTATAGGGCGGGTCTAAATCATTGACGCCGGCCAAAAAGGGCACCGATTGCCCCTGTTTTTTGGCAATGGAATATAAAGTGTCGCCACGCTGTACGGTATAGGTCGGTGCCACCGCATTTTGGCGATGTAATTGCAAAGTCTGCCCCACGGCAATGTTATAGGGCGGTGCAATGCCATTTTGCTCGGCCAGCGCGCGATAATCGAGACCATAGCGGAAAGCGATCGAATAGAGCGTATCGCCGCGTACCACGGTATAGCTATCGGCCCCAGCAGGTAGCGTCGTGGCAGGCGTTACCTGAGGCCCACTTGTCGTCCCCACCACCGCGCTATCAGGCGGCAAAGCGGTAGGCGTCGGACTTGCGGTAGGCGTAGTGCCCATACCAGCATCCAAGGCCAAGGGTTGCGCGGTTCCGGCCACGGCCTGCGCGCCAACCTCACCTTGCATCGGCACCATGGTGTTATCGTAAAGATTGATGTTAGAAGAGCGCATAGCCTGCGGATTGGGGGTAGCGTATTCTACTGCCGTACCATTGGTACCACTACTAACTTGCCTGCCCTTTAAGCTTGCCTGAGTGTGCGTATTGGTATAAACCGCCGTATTCACGCCCTGCGGTCTGGCAGTTACATCCACCACCCGGGCGGAATTAGAGTAATCTTGATTACTCGTCTCACACCCCACCGTAACTACCATGGCCACTAAAGCTGCCAAGAGCGTTTGTCTGTGCATCGCCATCCTCCGCCATCCTTAAGCTATTGCATGACCTTATAGACAATGTAAATCACAATTAAAATTATACAGGCCCAGCCAATCCTATCAATATAGCGCGCAATCGCCTTTTCCATGCGCTCGCCGCCCCATTTAATGACGCCGGCCTCCAGGAAAAAGCGCAGGCCGCGCCCGACAAAGGAGACGGCACAGAAATTGAAGATATTGATCATGCCGACACTGCCGGTACTGGCCATACTTTCAGCGGCGACTACACCGGAGGTAATGGCAATCACCTTATAGGGTACCGGGGTAAAGGCCCCGACAAAGATCATTAAGATGCCATACTCCATCACATACCAGGAGCGCACGGTCTGCATCGCCTCGGTGTACCCAAGCCACGTAATGAAGTCAGCAATATAAGGATCATAGATAAAGTAGCCCAAATAATACCCGCAGATGGCGCCTAAAACCGAAGTTACGACGGCCAACAGCGCATAGTGATAGGCCCGTTGCGGCCTGGCCAAACACATCGGCGCTAACATCACATCCGGCGGGATGGGCCAAAAGACCGATTCAATAAAGCTATTGATGGCTAAAAACAGTGGGGCGCGCGGATGCTTGGCCAGCTTAATGCACACCTCATAGAGATAGGAGAAGATCTTCAAGGGTCACCTTAATCTTAACTTGTGGATAAATATTAAGTTTAAGCCTAATTTAGGCGCGCTCTAAGAGCACTACCGCCTCCACCGCAATGCCTTCGGCACGGCCGACGAAGCCCAAACGCTCGGTGGTAGTGGCTTTAATACTGACCACCTCAAGCGGTACCTGCAAATCAGCGGCGATATTTTGCCGCATCTGCAATTCATAGGGGGCAAGCTTAGGCGCTTGGGCTAATACTGTCACATCTAAATTAGCTAAGACATAGCCTTGTGCGCGCACGCGTGCATAAGTGTCACGCAATAGGATGCGGCTGTCGATATGTAAAAACTTATCATCATTATCAGGATACAAATGCCCGATATCGCCTAAGGCGAGTGCCCCTAAGAGAGCATCACATAGCGCATGTAACAGCACATCCCCGTCAGAGTGGGCAATTAACCCCTCTTTATAGAGCACCTTCACACCCCCTAAGGTGCAAGGTCCCTCCCCACCAAAGCGGTGCACATCAAAACCATGTCCAATACGAAAATCAAGAGCCATAACTTAAGATTGCCTTAGCCAGAAGTAAATCCTCCGGCGTGGTGATTTTAAAATTAAGTGCACTGCCGGGAACTAATTGACAGGGCATGCCCATTACCTCCAAGGCACTGGCCTCATCGGTAACCTTAAGGCCCTGTGCACTAGCTTGCGTCAGTGCCTGTAGCAATTGCTCGCGTTTAAAGCATTGCGGGGTTTGCGCCCGCCAAATTTGCTCGCGCGGCACCGTACGGGCGATAGTTTGGGACGCCGTACTAAGTTTGAGCGTATCTACGCTGCGCAAAGCCAAAATACCGCCGCAGTCCTCTGCAAGACAAGCTTGCGTCAGCGCATCTAAATCAGCGGTGGAAATTAAAGGGCGCGCAGCATCATGCACCAGCACCCACTTAGTTTGCGTAGCCTTAAGGCCACAGAGCACACTGTCCGCGCGCTCTGCCCCACCGGTTACCGTGTAAAGACGCGGATGCTTACTGATACTTAAAGTAGAAAAGAGTTTATCGTCGGCACTTAAGGCCACGATAACCTGATGGATGGCAGGATAATTAAGTAGTTTTTCTAAGGTTAGCTCTAAGATGCACTTTCCAGGCAGGAGCTCTAAATATTGTTTGGGCACGGTAGATCCCATGCGTCGCCCGACACCGGCGGCAGGCACTACCGCATCAAAAAGTTGCATGTAATCTTCCTTACTGCGTGCCAATCACGCGGTAAAAAGTCTCGCCCTCTTTGATAAGCCCCAATTCACTGCGCGCTAACTCTTCAATGGCGGCATTACCCTGCTTTAAGTCATTTAACTCATCTTGCACGGCCAAATTGCGCTGTTCAAGGAGGGTCGAGCGCGCTTGCGCCTGCTTTAACTGCGCCGCAATTTGCTCATATTGCACATAGCCATTGCGTCCGACATAGATGTCATAGCATAAATAGCCGATGGCCAGCATTAACACGGCACACAGCAGGCGCATACTTCACGTCCTTACTTACCCATCATCTTTTCCTGATACTCTTTAGCTGCCTTAATAAAGCCGGTAAAGAGCGGATGACCCTGACGCGGATTGGAGGTGAACTCCGGATGGAATTGCACGCCAATAAACCACGGATGCTGCGGGTTTTCGATGATTTCCACTAACTTATTGTCAGTCGAGCGCCCGGCAACCACTAAGCCTGCCTGCGTTATCTTATCAATTAAGGTATTGTTAACCTCATAGCGGTGGCGGTGACGCTCTACGATATCATCGCGACCATAGAGCTTGCGCACCAAGGTACCCGGAACTAAGTGGCATAACTGACCACCAAGGCGCATGGTACCGCCTAAGTCAGACTTCTCGCTACGCTTTTCGACCTTGCCATCCTCATCGACCCACTCGGTAATTAAGGCAATTACCGGATACGGCGTCTCCGGATTGAACTCGGTGGAATTGGCCTCGGCCATACCGGCGACATGACGGGCATATTCAATAATCGCTACCTGCATACCCAGGCAAATGCCTAAATACGGAATATTGTTTTCCCGGGCATATTGTGCGGCAATGATCTTGCCTTCAATACCACGGCTACCAAAGCCGCCGGGGACTAAGATGGCATCCACGCCTTGCAGTAATTCAATGCCGCGGCTCTCAACGTCCTCAGAGTCAATATACTTAATATTGACGGTAAGACGATTCTTTAAGCCGCCATGCTTTAAGGCCTCATTAATGGACTTGTAGGCGTCCGGCAACTCAATATATTTGCCCACCATACCGATGGTAACTTCACCTACGGTATTGGCCTGCTGATATAAAACCTGCTCCCAATCGGAGAGATCGGCTTCCTTACAATCAATGCCAAAGCGCTCAACGATGAACTGATCTAAGTACTGACTCTTAAGCAGTGCCGGGATCTTGTAAATCGAATCGACATCCTTTAAGGAAATTACCGCGCGCTCCGAGACATTGCAGAACATCGCAATCTTGCTGCGCTCATGCGGCGGAATGGCTCTATCCGAGCGGCAAATTAAGATATCCGGCTGAATACCGATGGACAATAATTCTTTGACAGAGTGCTGCGTGGGCTTGGTCTTAACCTCACCTGAAGTCGGTAAATACGGCACTAAGGTCAAATGCATAAAGAGGGCATTTTCACGCCCGATTTCAACGGCCAGCTGACGAATGGCCTCAAGGAAAGGTAAGGACTCGATATCACCCACGGTACCGCCAATTTCGACAATCGCCACTTGATTGCCCTCGGCACCGGCTAAGATGCGCTCCTTAATGGCATTGGTGATATGCGGAATAACCTGAATGGTGGCGCCCAAATAATCACCGCGGCGCTCCTTGCGAATCACATCCGAGTAAATGCGGCCGGTGGTGAAATTATTGCGATGCGACATCTTGGTGTGGATGAAGCGCTCATAGTGACCTAAGTCCAGATCGGTCTCAGCACCATCTTCAGTCACGAAGACTTCACCATGCTGAATCGGGCTCATGGTGCCCGGATCGACATTAATGTACGGATCGAGCTTTAACATCGTAACTTTCAGACCGCGGGCTTCAAGCAAGGCCGCGAGAGACGCGGCAGCAATTCCTTTGCCTAAGGAGGAAACAACACCGCCGGTAACGAAAATCAGCTTTACGGGAGATTCAGACATAGTGGCTCCATCTTAAGAGTTCATGAATATATCCGCAAGATTATATCATGAAATAGCGACACTTAGTGTCACGTCGCGCCACATCCCCCGCCTACGCGCGCGGGGGAAAGCTAAGCCGATTAAGGCAGGACAAAGCCAATCTTACGATAGACTTCAGTTAAAGTTTGCGCCGCCCGCTCACGGGCCTTGGTAGCTCCGGTGGCAAAGACTTCCTTTAAATAGCCTTCATCGGCGCGAATGGTGCGATAGCGCTCTTGAATAGGCTCTAACATCGCCACAATAGCTTCACCGACCTCAGACTTAAAGGTGCCATACATCTGCCCCTTAAAGTGCTCCACCAAGTCTTCCACACTCCGACCGGTGGCTGAGGACATTAACTCCAATAAATTGGACACCCCGGGCTTTTGCTCCCAATCATAGGCAATCACCGGCGGATTGTCCGAATCCGTCACCGCGCGCTTAATCTTTTTGAGCACAGACTTGGGATCTTCAAGCAGGCGAATGACATTGTTAGGATTGTCATCGGATTTGGACATCTTCTTAGTCGGCTCTTGCAGACTCATCACGCGCCCGCCGGCCTTAGGAATAAAGCCTTCCGGAAGCACAAAGGTCTCCCCATACAGGGCATTGAAGCGCTCGGCAATATCACGGGTTAACTCTAAATGCTGCTTTTGATCATCGCCTACCGGCACTTTCTTGGCCTGATAGAGCAAAATGTCGGCCGCCATCAGCACCGGATAGTTAAACAGACCGGCAGTGATGTTATTGGCATAGCGCTTGGCCTTATCCTTATACTGCGTCATACGCGACAGCTCGCCCACCTGCGTATAGCAATTGAGCACCCAACCTAATTGGCAATGCTCGGGAACATGCGATTGTAAGAAGATAATGCTCTTGTGCGGATCGATGCCGGCAGCTAAGAAAATCGCTAAGGTATTAAAGGCGCGCTCGTGCAATAATTGCGGATCTTGGCGCACGGTAATGGCATGTTCATCCACTACGCAATAAATGCAGTCATTATCCTGCTGCATCGGCACCCATTGGCGCAACGAGCCGATATAGTTACCAATGGAAAGCTCGCCCGAGGGCTGAATGCCGGAAAAAATAATGTCTTTGCTCATGGTGCCAGTGTCCTAAACTAAAAAATTCTTGCAGATTATAAAGGAAATTAGCCCCTCAAGCATGCCTGCACTTGTGCAAGGCAGGCATGTTAACCATCAGCGCGGGGGCAGACTATCAATTAAAGCGGTCAGCTCATCAAAGCTATCAAAGGCATAATCAGGATTAAATTCGCGCACATCATGCCCGCCGTTATAGCCATAAGAAAAGGCCACTGTCGGGATGGCGGCATTTTGCCCGGCCTTAATGTCATTTACCGAGTCACCCACCATCAGCGCGTGCTCAGGCTTTACCTGTAACTTCTCACATACATACAAAAGTGGCTTAGGATCGGGTTTGCGCACCGGCAAAACCTCACCCCCTAAGATATAGGCAAAGTAGGAACTAAGCCCCATCAGCTCCAATAAGGGCTTGGCAAACATCTGCGGCTTATTGGTCACCACCGCACATTTAAGTCCCAAGGCATTAAAGTGCTCAAGGCCCGTTTTAACCCCTGGGTAGACGGTAAAATTGCGCGGCAGCCCCTGTAAATAGCGCTCATTGAAAATTTTACGCGCCTGTTGTAAGAGCTTAGGGTCAACGTCAGTTATTTGCGCCTCAAAGCGCCCGACAATGGTGCGGGTTAACAGCATCATCACCCCATTGCCCACAAAATGCGCCACTTCATCTAAGGACGGGGCCTTGATGTTTAAAGCTTGCGCAGTTTCCTGTGCAGCGAGCGCCAATTGCGGCACGGTGTGAGCTAGCGTGCCGTCTAAATCAAAGAGCAACAGCTCCGGGCGATAATGCATCACAGCGTCAATCCTTCATGTAAGGCCGCTAAGGCCGCTTTGCGATCGCTCTTGCCAAAGAAGGCCGAGCCTACCACAAAGACATTAGCACCGGCTTTAGCACAGGCGCCCACCGTTACCGGATCAACACCACCATCGACTTCAATGGCCGGCTTGACATTAGCCTCGGCGGCCATACGGCGCACATCCGAGACCTTTTGTAAGGCCGCCGGAATGAGTTTTTGCCCGCCAAAGCCCGGATTTACCGTCATCACCAGCACAAAATCAAGCTTATCCCACAGATAGCGCAACATTTGCGGCGCGGTGCCGGGATTTAACACCAGGCCTGACTTGCAGCCTAAGGACTGAATTAAGGCCAAGGTACGATCGACATGCACACAGGCCTCAGGGTGGAAAGAGATCCATGAAGCCCCGGCATCGGCATAGGCGCGGATAATATCTTCCGTGACCGGATCGACCATTAAATGCACATCAAAGATAGCCTGCGGGAAGGCCTTACGCATTTGGGCCAATAGCCCTGGCCCAAAGGTTAAATTGGGCACAAAGTGAAAATCCATCACATCAAAGTGAATCACATCAATGCCGGCATCTAAGGCATCTTGCACATCTGCCTGCAAACGCAGCAAATCAGCTGACAGAATAGAGCCTGCAAATTGATATTTGGTCGCCATAATTCTCTCCTTAAGGGGTCACCATTTCAGCCTTAACGGTGGCAAAACTCTTGGCAAAGGGGCGCGCGGCGCGCAAAAACCCGGGTAAATGTAAGGCCGCATCGATGGCCGCCTCACGACTGGGGTATTCGCCCATAATCAGCACATAGATAGGTCTACCTTCGTGCTCCATGGTATAAATCCAATAGCGATCGGTGACAGCTGCCGATATCTCGACCACGCGCTCACGTTGGGTGGCCGCCACTATCTGTACGGTATAGTGGGCATCATTCTTATACTGCAATTCACTGCTGCCCCCCGGTATCGCCCGCCCACTAAAGGGCACGTTTTCAGGCTTTAAAACTGTTTCTTTTCCAGGCTGGGGCGCAGAGCTTACGCTTTTGGTCCCGGATACTACCGCTTGAGGGTGAGCAGATTTAGGCGCGCTGGCACTTGAAGTGGCGGCAGGCTCTTGCATGGCCGGAGTTGTCGTAGAGGCAGAGGGGGCAGTGCTATTAGTCTTAGTAGGTGTTCCCTGAGAGCTTTTTGCTGAAGTGACTTTTTCCATGGTGCTTACTTGTGGGGAGGAAAGGCCTTCAGACTTTGCAGGCGCTGCACTCGTTACCACACCCTCCGTAGCTGACGGCGCCGGGGCTTCTTGCTGTGGTTTTACAGGGGCAAGATCGGTAGCCTTAGTTGCCGGAAGATCTGCAGAGCTTTTTGGTAAAGGAG
>JAHLFG010000032.1 GCA_018883895.1 Candidatus Anaerobiospirillum merdipullorum | reverse complement strand
CACATGCCATCGTCCTGATTAGGATCGGCAAAGTGAGCTTGGCCCTGACGCTTGTTCAAGGTATCCATATAGACGGCATTGAAGTAGTTGGCACGCGACATGCTAAGCACGGTCTTGCCAGCATCGGAAAGTGATTCACTAATAGCAGGGCCTTGGCCAGTTAACTCCAGCGCGAAGTTGGTATCTTCAGTTAGGCCTCCTTCAGTGTCTGCGGTAGTTGAAGGATTAGTTTCATCGGTACTAGGAACTGTACCATTTCCATCAAAGAAGTTATTGACGTTTTCTGCACCCGGCTTGCCTTCAGACGGTGCGTCTCCATCATAGGCTACGTTCTGTGAATTGTTTTCGTGACTATCTTGGCCGACAGAGATGTCTTCACCTTCTTCGTACTCATCAGGTGTGCGAGCATCTTGTCCGACTTTATACTCAAGATTATAAAGGCCGGCATCCAAACTAAACACGCGGAATGTGACATTGGATCCTGCACCAACGGTAGCAAATCTAAGATTGTCGAAATCACTATTTTCGATGTCAGTGTTTGTCACCGGGTTATCAAGCAGGATCACATAGTCGCCATTAGCTTCCTTGATGTAGAGCATATCGCTGTCTTCGCGCTCACCATCAAGGTGCATTCTAAACTGCGCATCACCATTAAATTTATATACTGTTAAGGCAGCACCTTTATTTTCACTTGAGATCTCTATAGAGTTCAAATCGATAAGAGGTATGGTATTGAGTCTTATTCCATTGTCATCTGTATTTTCAGTCCAGCCATATGAAGTAGCGTCTGGACCGTTATCTCCAAAATAATCAGCTGTAGTAATGCTAGTAACCCAGCTTTGCTTGGTAACCTTCCAAACGGAGTTATCTCTCATCGTAAGATTTACCGCACCGCCTTTATAAATTTCGCTACTGAAGGCCGGGTTTCTGAAGGTTTGGCCTGACCCAGCATCAGGAGTCCATCCGTTTTCTGCATTATCTAGAGTGGAAGTACTGTCTTCTGTAGCGCTGTAACCGGCCTCACCATAGTCATCGATACGGCCTTCTAAGGTACCACTGCCGATATCAATGTTCATAACACCGCCGTTACCGGCCAAAAGGTCACCTTGAATGTTAATGCCGTAAGGATCGTCGGTTCTAGTTGTTGAATCTTGTGGCTTAATATTAACTACGCCGGCGTATGCCGCAAGGATATCACCATTAATCTTATTACTGTAGTTCTCTCCACGAGCATAGTTAATGTTGACCTGGGCACGAGCTTCATCAGACATATGAAGAGATGCATTTACTTTATCAGTAGTAAGGCCTACTGCAGTTCCGGCAGCCACCGCAACGTCCAAGTTTTCAGGGCTATATACATATTGGTCGGTAGTAATATCAATATGGCCATCCATGGTGATAGAAGTACCAGAACCGCTCTCTCCGTTATATGCCCAGACTACGCGCTCAAGTTCATTCTCGTGATTATGATTGGCTTTAGTCTTCAGGGAGATAGAAGAGCCGCTTAAAGAAATCTTTGCTCCATCCTCAGCATATACTGCAGAAAATACAGATTTGCCATCTTCCAGATCGCCGGCACGTTCAATTACTGCATGTGATTGGATAGTGATTGCCTTGCCACTTGCCTCGATATTGTTAGAAGAAGACTCATTATTAATAGTGCCCACAGCATGAACTGCACCGTAGATGTTTAAAGAGCCGCTATTGGAGGTCAAGTTAATTTTAGAGCTATCAGATTTAATGGCGATACCGGTGCCATACTTAATCTCGTTTTCTATGCTATTATGGGCAAGAATTTGAATAGCACCTTCAGAGTCGACATCAATATCACCACCGGAAGATGCGCTAATACCAAAAACATCGCCAGAAGCTGAGGATGTTGCCTTAACCGTAAAGCTTTCACCCGAAAGTACTACGCTACCGCCATTTTTAACATCTAGGCCAAAAGTATTTCCGCTTGTATTCTCATTTTGGGCTATAAAGTCAATTATAGTTAAGCCTGAGCCTGAAATTAGGGCGTTATTGATAACCTTTACAGCTTCAACGTCACCAGTACCACCTGAAGCTAACGCCTCCTGCCAAACAGAACTACCGGACTCAAATGTTAATTCACTTTCATCTTCCTTTGTGCCTTCTAAACTAATGCCGTATCCGGAAACATTATTAGAGTCATAAAGGGCGATTGAGCCGGAATAATTTCCTGACATGACAGCCATGTCAGCGCCACCGGTAAGCATGACGGAAGCTAGGCCGTTACGTATATCTGAAGCTTCTGATGTGGATACAGTTACTTTGTTTAAACCTTGTGCATTCAGTTCAATTTTACCAGTGGTCGCACTAATACCATATCTTTGGGAAGATATAGTGTTATTGCCTGAAGAGCCGTTTGCTGTTAGCTTGATAGTTGAGCGTGAGTCAGATTCTTTGTGAATATAAAGGCCAGCATCGGTTGCCCAAATATAATTTCTTTCACCTGTAAGGCTAACATCGCCACTACCTTGAATTCTTATACCATCCTGATTGTATGATATAACTTCACGTTGTCCGGATACTGTGTTATATCCTGCAGTAATAAAATTACTTGTTGTAGCGTTGAGTATAATATTTCCAGAACTACGATGATCTATACCGTTATTGCCGGTGCTAATAGAAATGCTTCCATTGTTTGCCTTAAGCTCAACTGAACTGTTACCTTGTGTGTGAATACCGTCACCATTGTGATTATTTTCATCAGTTGAGGTAATAATCTTTATGCCGTTACCAGAAATATTAAGTGTGGCGTTTTCACTAATATTGATAGCATCACCATCAATGCCAGAGTCAACCTTTCCTGTTGATTGAGAGGTAATTGTGACAATGCCTTCAGCAACTAATTCCAACGTAGCATTGTCGCTAATGGAAACAGCATGATGACCACCCTCGATATCGATGTTTTTCGCTGAATCAAAGGTCAAACTACCAGATCCATCTCTAATACGTATGCCGTAACCTTCATTATCCTGTGAAATAATGGAGATATTTTCTTGAGTAGTTGTAATGTTATAATTATCATCTTCATCTTGAAGAAGATTTTCTATATCAAATGCTGATCCACTATCGACTTCCACAATCAAACCTTCGGAACCATTAACAGTGTGGGTGCTATTTTCAGTCCACCAATTTTGATTGTCATCAAAATAATCATCATTGATCGTTTCATCGATTTTTTCAGCATGCACAGGGCTTGACGCCGTCGCTAAGGCTACGGTACATAGAAGGGCGATAAAGCCCGCGTGCAGGCACTTGTTGTGCGCGATAAGCGAGCCGCGCATCGACTCAAAACGTGAATTTTTAAGAATACCGCGGTATGCATTGATGAGCATACCCATAGCGCTATTAGTCTGCTTGTTCATGATATCAAATCTGTAATTAAACGTGCCGCCTTAGCAAGTGCCCGGATTAACTGCATGCGCGCTTTCGTTGTGTCCATCGTTCTTGCTTTTATGCGCTCGCGTGGGCTGATTTTCCTGCTACTTTGCGGCTAACTGTTAAATTCAAACTTCAACCTACAAGCTTGTCTTAACCATGATGCCACCCTTACAAACACCGTTTTTATATGGCATCAGCAGTCAGACAATGCCGAAGGCCTTTACCTAAGTGCGTTACGGCAATGATTTTTAGGCACACAAAAAGCCTTCTGTACTCATAGCGGGTGCAGAATAGTGATATGAGCGACTATTTAAACGATAGGATTAGACCATAACATCTTGTTCTCGGGGCCAAAATAAGCTCTTTTCCCGAACAAAGCCTTGCCTGTCGTTTATGCTTGCCGAAACTTAAGACCTAGACAGCGGAGTTTTTTATTCTTTAAAATTCATTCAAAAGCTCCTTTTCAACTAGAGTTGAATCAACTTCTTAGATCGCGATGTTTAGGTCACAGTGCGGTGATATCTGCTACATTGATGCCGCACATTTTGGTCCTAAGCATCTTAGAAAGGGGGTTTGTTTCAGCTTGCGCTGCTACCAACAGCGCAGGCCTTTTTAGGCCTTATGCAGCTGATATATGTTGGGCACCGGTACCGCTTACCCCTTAATCCTAAAGCGGCGCCAAGTTTTTAGTGCCATTATCTAAGCTTTAGGGCAGAGCTTCTTTGCCTTACAGTGCAAGAAGTCTTAGTTGCCGTGTTCAAGGTCAGTCAGCGCTTTCATTTTCAGCGCCGTACTGCCTGAGTACTTTGCCCAAAGTAGTTTTAGCGGTATGTTTAATCTATCAGCTAACTTAAGAAATCTTTTTTGTGTTTGAAGAAAGTAAAAAAATCGCCAAACTACAAAATAAATCGCATGGTTAACTGAGCTTGACAAGCTACGCAAAAAAATAAAAAAAAACAATAGATTATTTATTATGCGCAATATTTATGCATCAAGTAGGTATTTTAGGTTTTGCATAGCCTTTAAGTTGGACACTCAAATATAGGCATCGGGAAGTTTTTTCGCTATTTGCGCATTAGCAGGCAAATTTTTATGTAAACTTCAGGAATTTTTCTAAAAGGTTAAACACAAGACATACTTAGTCTAACTTGCAATATCTTGCTGAAGGTGCGCTACTAGAAACCGCCCCGGCCATTAAAGCTTGTAAAGCGCTCAATGATGAGAAATTTTGTCCATGTAACAGGGAGCGTAAATTAAAATTTGCGGGAGAGATCAAATTTTTACGCGGCAAAATTTGTCAAATGATCTGTAGCCATATATCATGCCTGTCTTTCTAGTGGCAGTGCGACGCTGATCGCGTTTTGCATAATTTTTCTGCCGACCACGGTAATTTTGTTAACTAGCTAACGGCAAGCTCCTGCCCTTTGACTTAGCATGGGCGATGGTGCCATAACAATAATAAGAGTATCGCCTTCATGGAGACAGCGTATTTACAGCCCCGATGTAACAGCGGACAGATAAGCGTACTACAGCTTACTGATATCCATCTGTTTGCCGAAGAAGCTGGCAATCTCCTAGGGGTACGGACGGCTGAGAGTTTTAAAGCCGTCTTGGCAAGCATCTTAAATCAAAGCATGCCCTTTGATTTTGTCCTTATTACCGGTGATATTTCACAGGACTATTCAGCTGAATCCTATCAGCGCTTTGCCCATATGATTGCGCTCTTACACGCGCCGGTATTCTTTGTGCCGGGCAATCATGATGACGGCCCCTTGATGTATCGAATCTTCTCAAGTTTAGGCGTCAATACACAACGCCACCTCATCTGTGGTAATTGGCAATTTGTCTTCTTAAACTCAGAAGTTTATGCCGTCCCGCATGGCTGGATTCAGCGCAGTGAGCTGAGCTTTTTAAAAGAATGCTGCCTTAACAATCCCCATTTGCATACCATGGTCTGTGTCCATCATCTGCCGCTTTTAGTCGGCAGTCGCTGGCTGGATACCCAGACCATGCACAATCAAGATGAGTTCAATGCCTTTGTAGCACGTTTGCCCAATGTGCGCATTGTGCTGTGTGGCCATGTGCATCAGGAAGTGGATGTGATGCAAGGGGCGGTGCGTTATATCGCCTCACCGTCAACTTCGATTCAATTTGAGCCCTTGTCGCATAATTTCTCTTTGGACCTCGAAGGCCCGGGTTGGCGCTATCTGACCTTAAATATCGATGGCACCATGGAGACGCAAGTCCATCGTCTACCGCGCGGGCGCTTTATTCCCGATACTGGGGTGGAGGGTTATTAATGCATATCGTCTATTTGCACGGCTTTTTGTCTGGGGGCAAATCGATAAAAGGGCAGATTTTGGCCCAGATGTTGCCTACGCTTAATTTTAGCGGCACTTATCATGCCCCTGATTATCCGGACCGTCCGGATCTGGCGGTGGCCTTTTTACAGGACTTTTTTACTAAGCTTAAGGCAAGTGGTGAGGACATCGGCGTGTTTGGCAGCTCCATGGGCGGCTTTTGGGCTTCGGTCTTTGCCGAGCGCTTTGACTTTAAGGCAGTCTTAATTAACCCCTGTGTGTGCCCGGCGACCTTAATTCCACAATTAAGTGGGCAAGAGCAAGAAAACCCATACAGCCACGAGCACTTTACCCTGACACCGGCACATGTGACCTTAATGCAAAATTTTGAGACGGAGCTTAAAGAGCATTTAACGCCGTCGCGCTACTTGGTGCTGTTGCAAGAGGGCGATGAGGTGCTAGATTTCAGGCAGGCACAAAGCTTTTATCAAGGAGCTGACATTAAAGTAAGTACGGGTGGTTGTCATGCCTTTGATAACTTTGCCGCGGTGGTGCCAGACGGGCTGAGGTTTTTACAGAGCCACTAAGTTTGCGCTAATGCGCTCAGGGCATAATAGAATTGTAGCTTAAACTTAAAGCATAAAGAGGCCACGGGATGCGCATATTATTAGTAGAAGATGACCGCATGATTGGGCAGGCGGTACAAGAGGGACTTAATCAACAGTCCTTGGCGGTAGATTGGTTTACCGATGGGCGTGAGGCGCTCTATGCTCCCCAAAGCGTCAGCTATGATTGTATTTTGCTCGATTTGGGTTTACCGGGGATGGACGGTATGAGCCTGCTATCTGCCTGGCGCCGAGAGAAAATTACTACCCCGGTAATTATCCTTACCGCGCGCGATGGTTTGACGGATAAGGTCGGGGGCCTGGATAGAGGCGCGGATGATTATATTGTCAAACCTTTTGCCTTAAGTGAGTTAATGGCGCGCATTCGTGCGGTACTGCGCCGGGCGCAGGGCAATGCCGTGACGGGGGTCAATGAACTTAGCAATGGTGAGGTGACCTTGGATGTGGTTACGCATGAGGCGCAGGTAAAAAATCCCGATGGTAGTATGCGCCGCGTGGAATTGACCGGGCGCGAGTTTGCGCTGTTGCAAGCGCTATTGCAACGGCCCGGGGCGGTGTTGTCACGTGAGGCCTTAGAAGAGCGCATCTATAGCTATGATGATGATATTGAAAGCAATGCCTTAGAATACATCATCCATACCTTACGTAAAAAGGTCGGCGCGCAAGTAGTGAAGAATGTGCGGGGGGTGGGGTGGAAGGTCGCCAAAGCCGCTCCTTAAAGGATCTGCTAAGCCATGTACGCCATTCGCTGCGTTGGCGTTTGATTGCCGCGGTCTGTGGTATCAGCCTGCTTACCGGTGCGGCGGCTAGTGCCTATACCTATGCGGCCATGCGTGCGGAAATGCAGGACTTTATTGATGAAGAGCTCCATCAAATCGCTGCGGTGGTGATTAACTATAATATGTTGATCCCCAGGCGTTGGGAAGGACCGCGCCATCGCCATGAGCGCGCCTTTCGACGCATGCGGCTACGTCAGCAGATGCGCCCGGTACCTTCTTTGAGTGATTTAAATACTGAGCGCTTTGATATTGTCATTGCCCCATTAATTGGTAAGGCCGGCGACGCTGTCTATATGCCCATCGGCGCGCCCGATGGTTTGTATACCGTCTTAATGGGCGATAGTCGCGTGCGCGTCATGGTATCAACTAAATTAGACGGTCAGCGCTTTATGGTGGCACGTCCGCTTTCTTCAGGTGCCGCTATTTCCACCGAGGCCTTACAATTGTCGATGACGCAATTTGCCGCGCTCTCGGTCATTTACTGTGTCTTGGCGGCCTTGGCCGTAAGCGTGCTCTTTGGAGCGGTCAATCGTTTAGCAGCGGCCATCAGACGGCGCGATGAGCATGATTTAAGCCCGATTGTCGATAAGGGCGGGCAGATCCCCACCGAGTTACATGCCTTTATTGAAGCCTTAAATGGCATGCTCGCGCGCATTGCCGAAAGTATCCACGTAAAGCAACGCTTTATTGCTGATGCCGCCCATGAAATGCGCACGCCGCTTACCGCCTTATCGCTACAGGCAGAGAACTTATTAAATGCCCCACTCACCCCTGAAGTGGCGCTTAAGGTGCGGCAATTACAGCAAGGCATCGCGCGAGAGACGCAATTGATGCATGATTTGTTGACCTTGGCGCGGCTACAACATCAGCAGCAACAGGCGCCGCAGACCTTTAATTTGCAAGATGTCCTCATTGAGATCTTAGAAGAATTAGGCCCGATTGCCGATGAAAAGGAGATTGATTTTGGCCTGGAGGGTAAGGCTGATTTACAGGTTACCTTATTGCGCAATGAGCTTAAGACCGTGCTCTATAACTTAGCCTCCAATGCCTTGAAGTACACCCCGGTGCAGGGACGGGTCGATCTTTTTGTCAGCTTCACCCCAGCCCCGGCTCCGGCCACCGGCGGTGAGCTTAAGGTGGGGGTACGCGATAATGGACCCGGTATTCCGGAGGCGGCATTAAAGTCTATCTTTGAGCCCTTCTTTCGCGTTAAAGGAGATAGAGAAACGGTGGCCGGTACCGGCCTAGGCCTGGCTATTGCCAAGGCGGCAGCGCAGCGGCTACAGGGTAAACTGAGCCTGAACAATCGCTCCACTGGGGGACTTGAGGCCGCACTTTTATTGATGTGCTAAAATCAGCCATTCTTAAGAGGGAGAGAGCATGGTAGCGCAACAGATAGAAGCATACGACGGATCCGCAATTGAGGTTTTACAAGGTCTAGAGCCGGTACGACGCCGCCCGGGCATGTATACCGATACCCAAAATCCCAATCATTTGGCGATGGAGGTCATTGATAATGCCGTTGATGAAGCTTTAGCCGGTTTTTGCCGCAATATTAAAGTTACCTTGCATCAAGATGGCTCGCTTGAAGTGGAGGATGATGGCCGCGGCATGCCGGTTGATCTGCATCCTACCGAAAAAGTACCGGCAATTGAACTTATCTTTGGGCGCTTACATGCCGGAGGCAAATTTAACGATGCCGCCTATGCCTTCTCCGGTGGTTTACATGGCGTGGGCGTCAGTGTGGTTAATGCACTTTCCACCCGTCTTGAGGCTTGGGTTAAGCGCAAGGGCGTGCAATGGACGATTGCCTATGCCCATGGGGAAAAGGTCGAAGAGCTCCATCAATGTGGCACGTGTGCCAAAAATGCCCATGGCAGTACGGTACGCTTTTGGCCGGATGCGCAATACTTTGATGTGCCGCATTTTATTGCCCCAAGACTGTTACATTTACTCAAGGCCAAGGCAGTATTATGCCCGGGCCTTAAGGTGGTCTTTGTCAATGAAAATGATGGCACCACCAATACCTGGTGCTTTACCGGCAAATTAGATGAGTATTTGACCCAAAACTTACCGCAGGAGCTTAAATTATGCCCCGCTACCCCCTATAGCGAGAGTGTGGCCGAAAAGGACAGTGAAGTGGCCTTTGCGGTGCAATGGCAGGTAGAGGGCAATAACGAGCCTTTTCGCGAAAGTTATGTCAATTTAATTCCTACCCCGGAAGGGGGCACCCATGTCAATGGCTTTCGGCAGGGACTTATCATCGCGATGCGCGAGTTTTGTGATTTACACAATCTTTTGCCGCGCAATTTAAAACTTACCCCCGATGATATTTGGCAACATTGCTCCTTTGTCTTGGCCGTTAAGATTCACGATCCGCAATTTGCCGGCCAAACCAAGGAAAAACTCTCCTCCCGCCAATGCGCAACCTTGGTTGAGAGTATTGTTAAAGATAGATTTGCCCTCTATTTAAACTCTGATGTTGAGACCGGCAAGCAGCTTGCCAACCTGGTCATTGCCGCTGCCAAGGGCCGTGAGGCCGCAGCCAAAGTGGTGGAGCGCAAAAAGCTGGTCCGTGGGCCGCAATTGCCGGGTAAATTGGTCGACTGCACCAGTACCGATCCCTCATTGGGGGAGCTTTTTATTGTGGAAGGTGACTCCGCCGGAGGCTCAGCGCGCCAGGCCCGTGACGCCTCTTTTCAGGCCATCTTGCCGTTGCGCGGTAAGATTTTAAATACCTGGGAAGTCTCGGCCCATACGGCGCTCTTATCCGAAGAAATTCGCGCCATTGCGGTGGCGATGGGGCTGGAGCCTGATAGTAGCGATTTAAGTACGCTGCGTTATGGCAAGATTTGTATTTTGGCCGATGCCGACTCCGATGGACTACATATTGGCACGCTTTTATGTGCGCTTTTTGTCAAACATTTCCCGCAATTGGTCAAAGCGGGGCATGTTTATGTGGCCTGCCCGCCTTTATATCGCTTAGATTGCGGTAAATTGAAGGAATATGCGCTCGATGATGAGGAATTAAACCTCAAGGTCAAACAATTAAAACGCAAGGGCTATAAACAAGAAAATATTAAGATTCAGCGTTTTAAGGGTCTGGGCGAAATGAATCCGGCGCAACTGCGTGAGACGACCTTAGACCCCAAATCACGTCGCTTAATGCAACTTACCTTAAGTGCCGACAATGAAGAGGTAGCCATGTCCTTACTTGACATGCTCCTGTCCAAAAAGCGTGCGGCTGATAGGCGACAGTGGTTAGAGCAAAACGGCGATAAGGCAGAGCTTTTAGATTAAGCCTTAAAGCCCTTTGGTAAAAGCACAGAAGTAGCGGTAAATGGACGGTAAACTTTAGGTACATGCTCATTAAAGCAAGCGCCTTTTTTGTGACATATATGCGCTTTTTACACATGGGGCGGGCGGTTTAGTGTATAATCGCGAAGGCTGTGAGTAGTAATTTTGAAACAATCAAAAAATTATACTCATGTCTTTTTATTAGGCCACAAGTATGGGATTTAGCAGGGGCTGAATCCTGCCAACTGTGGGAGGGAAAATGGCCGTTAAACATTCAACTAAACCCGCGCGAAAGACTACCCCGGCGGCAAAGAAGACTGTTGCCACTGCAGTAGCATCCACGGTAAAACAGCAGCCATCCTGGCAGCCGAGTGTCGAGGAATTAAAGCAGAGTATTGTTCATCATCTGCGCTGCACCATCGGTACGTCAGAACAAAAAGCAAGCCGTTTAGCCTGGTGGCAGGCAGTGGTAGCGGCGGTAAATGAGCTGATTTTTGAGCGCCTGACGCAAACTCAATTTACCCATGCCCAGAAAGACACTCGCGCCATCAATTACTTATCCGCAGAATTTTTAATGGGCAGATTGACGGTTAACAATCTGTGCAATTTAGAGATTTATTCGACGGCCAAGCAAGCCTTAAATGACTTGGGTGTCGATATCAATGAAATTTGCGATGAAGAGCCGGATATGGCTTTGGGCAACGGCGGTTTAGGCCGTTTAGCTGCTTGCTATATCGATTCGCTGGCCACCTTAGACTATCCGTCGGTGGGCTATGGCATTCACTATGAAAACGGTCTGTTCCGTCAGGAGATCCGTGGCGGCAAGCAGGTCGAGCGCCCTGATAGCTGGCGTGAATATGGCTGCCCGTGGGAAGTGTGCCGTCCGGAGTCGGTACAGAATATTCCAATTGGCGGTTATGTCGAGACGCAACATGGTCCGGATGATTCCATTCGTAAGGTATGGCACCCGGCACATATCATCAAGGGTGTACCTTGGGATATCCCGGTGGTAGGCTTCCGTGCCTCCTCGGTGACCATTTTACGTTTATGGGAAAGCCGTGCTACCGAGTCATTTAACTGGGACGTGTTCAATGCCGGTGGTTATGTCGACGCGCAGGAAGAAAAGGCTGCCGCTGAAGCTATTTCCAAGGTGCTCTACCCCAATGACTCCACTGAAGCGGGCAAGATGTTACGCTTAACGCAACAGTACTTCTTCTGTGCCTGCTCGCTGCGCGACATTCTGCGTCGTTACAATCGCTCGCATCACCACGATTACAGCGATTTTGCCAATATGATTGCCATTCAGCTCAATGACACTCATCCGGCGATCGCTATTCCGGAGTTAATGCGCTTATTGGTCGACGAAGAAGGTCTGCCTTGGGATAATGCGTGGAAGCTGGTGACCGAGGTCTTTGCCTACACCAACCACACCTTATTACCTGAAGCCTTAGAGAAGTGGCCGGTTTATCTCTTTGAGAAGTTACTGCCGCGTCACTTAGAGATCATTTATGAGATCAACTATCGCTTCTTAAATGGTCCGGTGGAAAGCATGTGGCCGGGCGACAATGATAAGAAGGCTAAGCTCTCCATCATTGAAGAGGGCATGGTCAAGAAGGTCCGCATGGCTAATTTGTGCGTCATCGCGTCGCATCATGTCAATGGCGTGGCCGAGATTCACTCCAAGCTCGTTAAGGAAGATCTCTTCCCGGAATTTGATGCGCTGTGGCCGACTAAATTCTGCAATGTCACCAATGGTGTGACCCCGCGTCGTTGGTTATTAGCCTGCAACCCGGAGCTGGCCAAGCTCTATGATGAAGTGGCCGGTAAGGATTGGCCTTTGCACTTAGAGGCCTGTGCTGCTTTACGTCCGTATGCCTCTGATCCTGCCTATCAAGAGCGCTTTATGGAAATTAAGCGTCACAACAAAGAGCGTCTGGCGCAAGAGATCAAGCGCTTATGCCAGGTAGAAGTTTCTCCGGATGCCATCTTTGATGTGCAAGTCAAGCGTTTGCACGAGTACAAGCGTCAGCACTTGAACTTGCTCTACATCATGCATCTGTATCGCAAGCTCTTATCCGATCCGTCGCTGAAGATTGTGCCGCAGGTCTTTATCTTTGGTGCCAAGGCCGCTCCGGCTTACACCTTAGCTAAGGATATTATTTACGCCATCAATGCGGTGGCCGAGCGTATCAATAACGATCATCGCATTCACAATCAGCTCAAGGTAGTCTTTATCCCCAACTACCGTGTGTCGCTGGCCGAGAAGATTATTCCGGCTGCCGATGTCTCCGAGCAGATTTCGACTGCTGGCTATGAGGCCTCTGGTACTTCTAATATGAAGTTCTCCATCAATGGTGCTTTAACCTTAGGTACCATGGACGGTGCGAATATCGAGATTGTGGCTGAAGCTGGCATTGAGAACAACTTCATCTTCGGTCTGTCGGTCTCTGAGGTGCATGAACTTAAGGCCAAGGGTTACAACCCGTGGAATTACTACAATGCCAACCCCGACCTCAAGGCGGTGCTGGATTGGTTCGATAGCGACTACTTTACCCCGGGTGAAATGGGCGCTTTATCTTCCATCAAGCGCTCGCTGCTTGACGGTGGCGATCCGTTCTTAGTCTTAGCCGACTTTGAGAGCTATTGCGCCGCTCACAAGCGCGTGGAAGAGATGTATCAAGATAAGGCTCGCTGGGCTCAGGCTGCGATCATGAACTCCGCCTCGATGGGCAAGTTCAGCTCCGATCGTGCCATTGAAGACTATGCACACCATATCTGGAACTTAAAGAGCTGTGAGATTAAGGACGTTAAGTAAGCCTTAAGTTTTAAGCTACTAGAGTAGCTTTGCAGTTAAAACCGCGGCCGCACGGGATTTCCGGGCGGCCGTTTGCATTTTACTTTTCATGTGCGCGCAGTGCTGCCATAATTAGCTGCAGTAGGCTAACTTATGGAGGGCAGGATGCAATCGGGGTGGTATGACAAACCGCTGACGCAACAAGAAAAGCAAATACTAAGCGCCAAGCGCGACCAAGACGAAGTACGCGTGGACGAGCCTGACTTAGATGCCGAGGCTTTAGCCGCGCTACTTACCACCTTTATTCACCCCTTAATCGAAGATGCCTTAGGCAAGGGCGATACGCAGCAGGCTGCGGCGCTTATTGATAAGATCTTGGCCACCTTGCAGGTAGGCGAGCGCATAAGTCAGCCGCTTAAAATCCTGCGCTATTACTTTGCCTCCGGGATGGTGCCGGGCAATTTTGATAAGTCCTTTGTTCCCAGCTTGCCCTTGTCAGAGCATGCGCTCTTTACCGGTAGGGGCGGGCAGAGCATGCTGGCAGCTCTTAAAGAGGAATTGCAGACGGCCGATGAGGCCTGGCTGGTGGTGTCCTTTATTCGCGCTAGCGCAGTAAAAATCTTAGAGGATGATTTACGCCGTTTTTGCAATGCCGGGCACAAGCTCTATGTCTTGGGTACCACCTATACCGGCGCCACGCAGGCACAGGCGGTGGCAACCTTATTGACCCTGCCTAATTGTCAGGTGCGCATCAGCTTTGATAGCCTGCAAACGCGCATGCATGCCAAGGGTTATCTCTTTGTGCGCCATAGCGGCTTTTCCACCGCTTTTGTCGGCTCATCCAATCTCTCGGCCATGGCCTTAACTAAGGGCCTGGAGTGGAATTTACGCATCAGTGCCTATCGCGAGCCGCAGTTATTTGACCGTCTCCTTGCTGCCTGCAGGGCTTATTGTAGCGATGACAGCTTTGTTTGCATTACGCCTCACAATTTAGAGCACTTGCAGGAGGTTTTAGCGCGTGAGCGACAAAACTATGGGCGTGTGGGGACCACTTTTGACGCTGACGGCGGGCAGTTTAAACCTGAGCTTTTCCCGCATCAGCGACAAATCTTAAGGCAGTTGCAGGCTCAGCGTGCGACGGGCAATTATCGTAATTTGGTGGTCGCCGCCACCGGCACCGGCAAGACCATGCTCGCCGCCTTTGACTTTTATGCCTTTACACGGGAGCATCCGCAAGCGCGGCTTTTATTTGTCGCCCATCGCGTGGAAATATTGCAGCAGGCCCAAGCGACCTTTGCACGCGTCCTGTCATGGTCAGATAATGGAGAAATCCTCAATGCTGAGCAAAAGCCCACGCAGTGGCAATATGTCTTTGCCTCCATCAGTACGTTAAATCGCCTGGATCTTAAAAGCCATCCCTATTTGTCCGACCCCAAATATTTTTCCTATATCGTCATCGATGAGGTACATCATGGCATGGCGCACAGCTACGAGCGGCTATTTGACCGCCACTATTTTGACCCGCAAATTTTATTGGGTCTGACCGCCACCCCTGAGCGCATGGATGGGCGCGATCTTCTACCTCACTTTAATCACACCATTAGTGCCGAAATTCGTTTGCCTGAGGCCATTGAGCGCGGCTTGTTGGTGCCCTTTATCTACTATGGGGTGAGCGATAATGTGGACTTAAAGCAGGTGGCGTGGAAGCGGGGTAATTATGACACGCACGAACTTGGCGATCTCTACACCAAGGGTGAGCTGGCCCGTGCCCGCGCTGACTTGATTATTAATAAGGTACGGCAGTTTACTGATGGGGAGGTGGATAGACTGCATGCCTTGGGCTTTTGCGTCAATATTAGCCATGCTAAATTTATGGCCGATTGTTTTAATCAGGCCGGCATCCCTAGTAAGGCGGTGCACTCGGAGCTTACCGATCCCAAGGAGCGTAAGCTTGCCCTTGAGGCATTAAAAAGTGGGGAAGTCAAATTCCTATTTACCGTCGATATGTTCAATGAAGGTGTCGACATCCCCTGTGTCAATGTGGTGATCTTTTTGCGTCCGACGCAGTCGCTGACTATTTTTATTCAGCAATTGGGTCGCGGTCTGCGACGCTATGAGGAGGGGCATAAAGAGGCACTCTTGGTGCTGGATTTTATTGGACAGGCCAATAAGGAATATGACTTTGCCGCCAAATTTAATGCCATGCTCACACGCCCTAGTGCGATTAAAGAGCAAATTAAGCGCGGCTTTCCTGATTTGCCGCTAGGCTGTGCCCTGAGCTTGGAGCGTAAGGCCAAGGAGGCGATTTTAGAGACTTTGTCGGTGGGGCAAAGTAAGGATGAGTATTTACTATCGCAATATCAGCGCCTGAGCGCGCAATTACAGCGCAAGCCAGCCTATAACGAGTTTTTTGATCTCTTATATTTAAATCCCGCACTGCTTTATGCCAAGCGAAAGTCCAAGCAGATAAATAGCTTTTATCGCTTGCAAAGACTTGCCGGGGAGCAGGTGGAGCTTTCCAACGCTGTCTTAGAGGAGGAGGTCTGTTCAGCCTGTTTACGTCTGCGCCATGTCAATGATGTAAAGTTAATCCACACCATCTTGCAGTATTTAGATAAAGGGATGGCGGGGCTGGATGCGCTACAAATGCGCTATTTGCAGATGTTTTATGTCTCGTTGTTTGACAAGCAACCATCTAAGACGGATATGGCCTGGCAAGCGGCTTTAGAGCCGGTGCGGCAGGTGAGGGCCCTTAAGGATGAAATATGCGGACTGATGCACTATCGTTTAAGTCATGCCGCTTTAAGTGAGGAGAGTTTTGTCACGCGGTTGCCACTTACCGTCTATGGCACTTATACCACGCAACAGGCCCTCTGCGCCGGGGGAATTTCGCTGTCGCAAAAAATGAATGGGGTCTCCTTTTCAAATAGCTTTAACAGCGACTTTATCTTTGTGACGCTACAAAAAGAGCGCGGCTTTGGCCGACGTACGCGTTATGCCGATGGGGTGCTGGATAAGCAACATCTGCATTGGCAAAGCCCCAATGCCACTAAGCCTGACAGTGGGGTTGGCAGACGCTATGTCGATCCCAAGGCGCGCAAAATCATCTTTGTGCGCACGGTAAAGGAGGAGGGATCGGCATTGCCGATGCCCTATACCTGTCTGGGAACCGGGCATTGTCAGAGCTATAGCGGCTCCAAGCCCATTAGCATGCAATTGCGCCTTGATCATCCGATCCCGGATGTATTCTTGGGCCTGGGTACTATGCCAAGTTAGGTAAAGTTAAGGCTGGGGACCTGCCGTTAAACCATACTGCCAGGTGATGACGCCGCCAAAATCGAGCACATACTTAAAGCCAGCCTTCACTAAAAGATGGGCGGCCTCTAAGGAGCGCCGTCCGGAGCGGCAGTAAAGCAAGATGGGGGTGTCAAGCGTGGCCCCCGGCAAGAGGGCAGCTTGCGGCTGCCGCTTAATTAACTCCAAGGGCACATTATGGGCAAGGCTAATATGCCCGAGGACAAATTCCTCGGGGGTACGCACGTCAATAAGGCTGTACTCAGGGTGCGTTTCAATTAAGGCATTGGCCACATTTTGCGCAATGGTCTGCATCCCGGGGACTAAAGAAAAGTCCGTCAGGATGTCCTCATTATTACTGACGCCAAAGGAGGGGAACATTAGTGCATCCCCTCGGCAATGCGTTTGACGATGGCGGAGGTGGAGAAGCCTGGGGTAAAGGGCAGGATAATGACCTGTCCACCATTGGCCAAGACTTCCTCATGCCCGGCAATTTGCTCCACGCGATAATCCCCACCTTTGACCAAGATGTGCGGTAGCACCTTGGCAATCAAGGCCTGCGGGGTATCGCTGTCAAAGGGCACCACATAGTCCACACAAGACAGGGCGGCAAGCAGGCCCATACGATTTTTAAGCGGCACAATCGGGCGGGTGGGGCCTTTTAAGCGCGAGACTGAGGCATCAGAATTGACCGCTACAATGAGCACGTCTCCTAGGGCACGCGCCTGTTGCAGATAATCGACATGCCCTTGATGGAGAATATCAAAGCAGCCGTTGGTCATCACAATGCGTTTGCCTTGACTCTTTAAACGCGCGACGATGCTCAATAGCTCATCTTCACTCACCACGCCACCTTGGCTAACGCCATGCCCTTCAAGTTCAGCTTGAATTTCCTCAGGTGAGGCGGTGGAGGTACCCAATTTACCGACCACAATGCCGGCAGCATGATTGGCAATTTCACAGGAGGAGACTAAATCAAGTCCCGCGGCCAAACAGGCGCCTAAGGTGGCAATGACGGTATCTCCGGCACCGGTGACATCATAGACCTCGCGCGCATGGGTGGGCAGATGTACTGCCGGCAGTCCCGGGCGGAGCAGCGACATGCCATCTTCCGAGCGGGTGACGAGCAGGGCATCTAGATTAAAATCTGCGATCATTTTAAGGCCCTTGGTCACGAGATCGTTTTCATCTTTAACCTTACCGGCCACCGCCTCAAACTCACTTAAATTGGGGGTCAGCAGGGAAGCGCCACGATAACGTGTAAAGTCAGTACCCTTGGGATCAATAAGTACCGGGATATGATGATCGCGCGCCAAACGGATCATTTGTTGGACTGAGGCCAAGGCGCCCTTACCATAGTCCGAGCAAATGATGACTTTACAATTATCACGGATGCTTTGGCGCAGTGCCTGTAACATTCGCCCATTATCGATGTCTGCATAGCCCTCTTCAAAGTCGGCGCGTAATAATTGCTGATTGCGACTTAAGACGCGCAACTTAGTAATGGTCGGAACTGCACTGCTGGCGATAAAATTAGGTGTGACCTTTTTCTCTATTACCAAGGAGCTTAATTTATCGGCGGCTTCATCGGTACCGACAATGCCCACTAAGGTACACGGGGCACCTAAGGCGGTAATATTGATGGCGACATTAGCCGCTCCACCGGCGCGATCTTCACGTTTGGTGATTTTAACTACCGGTACGGGAGCTTCGGGGGAAATACGGCTGGCCGGACCTGACCAATAGCGATCGAGCATCACATCACCGATGACGGTGACCTTGCCGCTGAAAGTGGGGATATGCAGAGCGGGCATAAATAAATTGACTCCTGTCCAAAATGGGTCTTAATGGGAAAATTATAACGTGTAAGGGCAATTTTGCATCCTATTTGATGCCTGAACGCTGAAGCAGCGGCGCGCTTTGCTACAATGACGGCCAAGATCAATGGAGAGCTTGAATGTTAAAAATGTGGGCGTTTAATGCCGAAGAGAGCGCCAAACCGCTACAGTATGCCTTGTTATGTGCCTTACTTAGTTTGAGCTTTGGCTATGATTTAGGCCAACTCTTTGTCAATCAGCAGTTTTTAAATGATTTTTTCATCTTAAGTGGCAATGAAGGCGATGTCATCTTAGGCACCTTTATCTTGGGGCTCATCTTGGGCTTTTTCTTGGGAGGCTTTTTAAACTACGGCTCAGGGCGTAGGTTATGCCTTTTATGTGGAGCTGCCTTGGGTATTTTAAGTATCATCGCCTCGATGTTTGCCCCGAATCTCTCGATTTTATTGTGCACGCAATTTGTCATCGGTTTTGCCGCCGCCTTGTTCTTGTTCTCTGCCATTTTATATTGCGCTGAAATTACACTTCCACGTCAGCGCGGTTTGGCCTGTTGTCTGCCGTGGGTCTTACTCTCAGGCGGCATTTTCTTAGCCGTCATCACGCGGGAAATCAATCCCATTCACGGCATGCCGGTGATGGCCTTGGGCTTGTGCATCTTTAACTTATTGTTGTTAATTATTGCAGTCCTGCGCCTTCCTGAAAGTCCGCGCTATTTGGCCAGCGTCGGTCAGTCTGATAGGGCTTTAAGTGTTTTATTTCGCCTGCGGCTTAATATGAGCATTGCCGCCCGTGAACTTGCCGGCATTAATGAAGGCTTTCGCCAAGAGACGCGCGGCGCGCAATTTTTCTTTCAAAGTGCCGCCTTTCGCTATGTCTTTTGGACTTTAATTTGCCTGACCTTATTGCTACATGCCTCTGGCCTGACCTTAGTACCCTTTGCGCTTTCTGATCTTTTCTTATTGCAACATGATGTGGTGCGCTATCAAAGCTATGATTTGACCTATGGCCTGTTAAAGGCCGCCTGTGCAGTAGTCTTCTTTGGTACCGTTACCGCTGCGCTGATGGCCGATAGAATTGGCAGGCGGGTACTTTTGTGTGGGGCGGCCTTGTTAATTAATCTGGCGCTACTCTTACTTTTCTTAGGCTTCTTAGGCTCCACGCTCTTCTTTGCCCCACTCTTTATCACCTTAGGGGTATTGCTGTATATCTACGCGGCGACCATCTTATTAGTAGGCCTCTTAGCGCTTCTCTTGCCCGAATTAAGCCCCGGGCGCGGGCGGGAGTTTGCCGCCATTTGTGTCTTGATTACCTCTGCTGTGGCTTCCTTATTTGTCATGCAGGTTTACTATCAATTGGTGGCCGTCCTAGGCTTTACCTTGCTCTTTGGACTGTGTTTACTTTGCTCAGTGCTTTTGACCTTATTGTGTCTACAGGTGGTGCCGAATACCTCCAGCGCCTCGCTTGAAGGAATTGAAAATCGCTTAATGGAAGGGGTGCCGCTACGCTCCTTGGGACGTTTGCGCGACAGAAGAGACGATTAGTAAAAGATTAAGCTCTAAGAAGGCGCGGCCATCTGGCCGCGCGAGGAGTCTTAGTCAATTAAACCGCGATTTACCGCTTCAATATCGGCCACCGTCAGGGTGCCTTGAGTATAGAGCAGGCTTAAACGCGAAATAATGTAGTTATAACGGGCAGCCGACAGGCTTTCTTGTGCGCTATAGAAGCTTTGGGTGGCATCTAACACATCGCTCATGGTCCGCGTACCGACCTCGTAACCGGCCTTAACCGAGCGTAAAGACGACTCAGCGGATTTGACCAATTGCTCATAGGCGCGCACCGAGCTGATGGCGGCACTGACATTGTTATAGCCATTGTTAACGTCAGCTACCACCGTGCGATGGGTGTTCTCTAAGTTTTCACTGGCCACCACATATTGCTCTTCAGCTTGCTTAACTTGCGCCGTCACGGCACCGCCATGGAAGACCGGTAGGTTTAAGGTAATGCCAATCGTGCCTTCATGGGTATTGCCATCTTCCTGCGCATTGGGCACTTCGGTGCTATAGTCGGAGTAACTGGTAGACAGGCTACCGACTAAATCTAAAGTCGGTTCATGGCCGGTTTGCGCTAAGGTGATATTGTCCTTGGCAATATCGCGGCCAATAATGGCAGCCTGCAGGGCTAAGTTATTTTCTTCGGCAGTCTGCAAGATATTTTGCCGCGAGCGTTGTACCGGCATGGGCGAGAAGCGCTTGGCATCAAGCTCGGCTAAATCTGAAGTAGTGCGGCCAATGAGCTTGCGCAATTCCTCATAGGAATTAATGAGCTGATTTTCTGCGGCAATAACTTGTGCCGAGGATAAATCATAATCAGCCTGCGCTTGTAATTGATCGGTTTCAGCAATTAAGCCTACCTGGAAGCGGCGGGTGGCTTCATTTAATTGCAAACGTAAAGCCTCTTGATAGGCCTTGGCAAAGGTCAAGTTATCGCGGGCACTTAAGATATTAAAGTAGGCGGTGGCGGTGCGCATAATGAGATTTTGTAGCGCATCGTTATACACTAAATCCTGTTGTGCCGCTGTCTTTTGGGCAATGGTGCGCGAAGCCCAGCTGGCATGACGCCATAAGGCCTGCGATAAATTGATGCCGGCGGAGGCGGTGCGCGCATCGGCACGCTCATTGGTGCCGGGCATGATGCTGGTGTGATTGGCCGACAGTGAGCCCACCACATCAATTTGCGGTAATAAAGCGGCCGTAGCCTCATCCACAGCAGCTAGGGCGGTATTACGATTGGCCTTAGCCTGCAGGACTATCGGATCTTTGACATAGGCTTCTTTATAGATATCCATTAAATCTTCGGCACTGGCCATAGTGGGCAAGCATGTACTCACTGCCAGTGCGAGCAAAGCAATTTTGCAGCGCATATAGGGCATTTCCTCAAAATGCTGTGTACACAGTTTGTTAACGTGCAGTATAACAAAATGGGCGTTGGTCAATTGTGCACTTTGCGCAAAATCGCTGGTATGGCACAGTCATGCAACACGCTGGTACGGGGCAACTGATGTTCAAGGTGCGTGGTGGAGGTATGCGGGATCGAACCGCAGACCCTCTGCTTGCAAAGCAGATGCTCTCCCAGCTGAGCTATACCCCCAACTTGTCTTTACGTCTGGTGGAGCTACGCGGGATCGAACCGCGGACCTCTTGCATGCCATGCAAGCGCTCTCCCAACTGAGCTATAACCCCATGTCGTAAAGCGGGACTAATTATAAAGAACTAAAATTAGCTGTCAACTAAATTTGGCAAAAATTTAACCTAAACTACAAAATAACTTTTATTTATATATTTTAAACTTATTTAATTATGCAGAGTGGTAGCGGAAGCGGCCTGATTTGCTCTACTACGTTGTTTATAGGGAGCATCATCGGCATAGAGCATGTCCTGACAGGATTGCACAAAGTTAAGACTTGCCATTAAGTTTTCCTCGCCACTTAAAGTGCCATTGGAAATATTGTCCGTAAGCTCCTGTAAGATCCGATCATCACTGCAGGATTTAAGCGTTGGTTGCGGAATGGCATAGGGGGCGGCTAAGGCCGGTAGGGTCAAGCTCATGGTAAGCAGGGCTAAACTTGTGCCCAAGGTTAAGGTTTTGTACATAAAACCTCCTTTAAGGGTTGGGGGTGCAGACTTGAGAAAAAGTGCACTTTGTAAGAGAATATAGCACTATTTTCCCGGGTGCCGACATTGGCACGCCTGCATTAAGAAAAATTCTTACAGATTAATTTACTAAGCTCATCTTTCGCGCGGTTTTGAGGGAGGATGAGGCTGATGACGACTAGATACTACGGAACACATCATGGCTGAGGATAAAACGCTGTTAGAGATTGCAAAGCGGCGGACTTTTGCGATTATTTCCCACCCGGACGCCGGTAAAACCACCATTACCGAAAAGGTACTCTTATTTGGGTCTGTGATTCAACGTGCCGGTGAGGTTAAAGGTCGTGGTGCGACCGGCTCTTTTGCCCGCTCGGATTTTATGGATATGGAAAAAGAGCGTGGTATTTCTGTATCGACCTCGGTGATGCAATTTCCCTATGGCGGCTGTATTGTCAACTTGCTTGACACCCCGGGCCACGAAGATTTCTCGGAAGATACCTATCGCGTGTTAACTGCCGTCGACTCCTGCTTGATGGTCATTGATGCGGCTAAGGGTGTGGAGGAGCGCACGCGTAAATTAATGGATGTGACTCGCTTACGCTCCACGCCGATTTTGACCTTTATGAATAAGCTTGACCGCGAGACGCGCGATCCTTTAGAGCTCCTAGATGAGGTAGAAAAGGAGCTGAAAATTTTATGTGCGCCGATTACCTGGCCTATTGGTTCGGGTAAGTCCTTTAAGGGTATCTATCATCTACAAAAGGATGAGACCTATCTCTATCACTCCGGTGAAGGCTTCCATATTCAGGAAAAACGCGTGATTAAAGGCCGTGACAATCCAGAGCTTGATGCCGCCGTCGGCGAGGATTTGGCCGCTAAATTACGTGAGGATTTGGAGCTGATTGAAGCTGGTAGCAATCCCTTTGATGAAGAGGCCTTTTTGGCAGGCGAGCTTACCCCGGTCTTCTTTGGTACGGCCTTGGGTAACTTTGGTGTCGATTGCATGTTAGATGGCCTGTGTGCCTGGGCTCCTGCGCCGCTTGCTCGTGAAACTGACGTACGCACGGTCAAGGCAGATGAAAAGAATCTTACCGGCTTTATCTTTAAGATTCAGGCCAATATGGATCCCAAGCATCACGATCGCATTGCCTTTATGCGCATTGTTTCCGGAGCCTATCATAAGGGCATGAAACTCTATCAAGTGCGGGTGGGCAAGGAAATGACTATTTCCGATGCCGTGACCTTTATGGGTGGGGAGCGCGATCTGGCGGTAAGTGCGGTAGCCGGCGATATCATCGGTATTCACAATCACGGCTCAATTCGCATTGGTGATACCTTTACTCAAGGGGAGAAATTACGCTTCTCCGGAATACCAAACTTTGCTCCTGAATTATTCCGGCGCATTACCTTAAGAGATCCGTTAAAGCAAAAGCAATTATTAAAGGGCTTGGTGCAATTATCGGAGGAAGGTGCCGTACAGGTCTTCCGTCCCATCCTTAACAATGATTTGATTGTCGGCGCGGTAGGTGTGTTGCAATTTGATGTGGTAGTCTCGCGACTTAAGCATGAATATGGCGTGGATGCAAGTTATGAGAATATTCCGGTAAGCACCGCACGCTGGTTGTCCTCGGACGATCCTAAGGCCATTGAAGAGTTGGAGCGTAAGGTGCCGCAGAACTTGGCCATGGATGGTGGCGATAATCTTACCTATCTTGCTACCTCGATGGTAAATCTCAACTTGCAGATGGAGCGTCACCCTAAGGTGGTCTTTAGCGCCACGCGTGAGCATTAATCTCTTGCCTGCAGGTGCCACACCTGCAGGTAGGGGATAGGCCAAAGTGGGAGTGTCGTAGGGGATGATGGGGCCCGTAGAGTTTAATGCGCCGCTTTATGATATGCATCTGCATTTACATGCAGCTCCTACGCCTGAGCGCTATGTGCAGGCGGCTACCTTACAAGGGGTCACGCATTTTGCCTGTATGAGCGCGACGCTGACTGAGTTGCCGCACTTAATAGCCCTCAAGCAACAATTTGGCCGCCAGGTGCGCCTCTTTGTTGGCTGTCACCCCCAATGGGCGGCAAGTTTTAGCCCGCAAGATTTTTATCAGGCCTTACGCTCGCCATTTATCGCCGGCATTGGTGAATGTGGCCTGGATAAACGCCCCACAGTTTTGGCTGTAGCGCCGCTTGAGGTGCAACTTAAGGTGTTAAAGTTGCAGTTGCAGGCAGCCTTTGACTTCGATTTGCCGGTAAGTATTCACTGTGTCAAAGCGCATAATGAGCTGTTGTCATTATTGCGCCCCTATCAGGGCAAATTGCGTTTTTGCCTGCATGGGGTCAATCTCTCCACTCCCTTATTGGACGCCTATTTAAAGCTCAATGCCTATATTAGTATTGGTAAGCTGGCCCTCGAGCCGCACTGTGCCCTGCTAAAGAGCATACAAGAGCGCTATAGCGATGCTTTTTGTAAAATACTGCTGGAAAGTGATTATGCAGGTAAGCTTTTAGGCCCTCATTTTTATCAACAGGTGCTGACAAGTCTAGCTACCACCTTTAAGCTTGATTGCAACTATCTTCATGCGCAATTGGCGCGTCACAGTCAGGAGTTTTTTGCCGATGGGATATCTTTTCTTAGCTCTACCCGTACACAATGAAGCGCACTTAGCCCCTTTAGTAGCAAGTGCCTGCACCTATGATTTGCAACCTTTGGGAGCTAGCGTGGCCAATGACTCCTGCGTGGGGCAATTGGGCTATGTGGAAAATTTGTCGTCCCCCGCCCTTAGGCAGCTGCAAGAAGAGGGGGCGGCAGTGGGGGCTGATGTGCTGTATGCCCCGCGTTTTGTTCATTTGTCGCGCCCCGGGGCCATCATCATGGATATGGATATGACCTCAGTTACCATCGAGGGCATTGATGAAATAGCTCGCTCCTTGGGCGTATATGAGGAGGTGGCAGCGATAACCTCTATGGCCATGCATGGTAAGGCCGACTTTGCCACTTCTTTAACCCGCCGCGTAGCTTTATTACAAGGCGGGAGTGCTAGCGTACTTGAAGAGGTCAAAGCGCGCATGCATGAAACGCCCGGCCTTAATTGCCTCTTGACTACACTTAAGGCCCATGGCTTTAAGTGTGCAATTGCCTCCGGCGGTTTTACGCAATTAATTAGTGTGCTTGAGCACAAGTACCAGTTAGATTTGGTGCGGGCCAATACCTTGGAGATTGTAGACGGTAAGTTTACCGGTAAGGTGGTGGGGCCGATTATTGATGCTAAGGGTAAGGCACAGGCCTTGGCAGACTTACAGGCGCGTTTTAATATCGCCCCCGAGCAAACCATTGCTTTGGGCGATGGGGCCAATGACTTATTGATGATTGAGGCAGCAAGTTTGGGCATTGCCTACCATGCCAAACCCAAGGTGGTGGCGCAGGCGCCACATGCGTTAACGTATTGCGATTTAAGTGCGGTGGCGCTCTTACTTGAGACTTATGCCCGCGAGGTTAAAGACAATGCCTAAAGCGCGTAGTGAGTTTGTCTGCCAAAATTGTGGCGCGCGCTATATGCGCTGGCAGGGACAATGCCGCGAATGTGGCGAGTGGAACTCGATTATTGAAGTGTCAGTGGAAAAGGCTCCCACGCCAGGTAGACAAGCCGCTGCCCGCGCGATGTCCGGTTTTGCCGGCGCAGCCGGCTCCGGACTTAAAATTTTAAGTACCGTTACGGCCGGGCGCACGGCGCGTTTGCCCTCGGGCTATCGTGAATTTGACCGCGTCTTAGGCGGCGGCATCGTGCCCGGGTCAGTGGTCTTGATTGGCGGTAATCCCGGGGCCGGTAAATCCACCCTTCTTTTGCAAACCGTCTGTCGCTTAAGTTTGCAAGTACCGGTACTCTATATCACCGGTGAAGAAAGCTTAGAGCAGGTGGCGCTACGTGCCCAGCGTTTGCAATTGCCAGCTGATAAAGTGCAAATTGCAGCAGAAACCTCAATTGAAAATATCTGTGCCCTTGCCGCTCAAGTGCGTCCTGCGGTCTTGGTGGTAGATTCCATTCAAGTGATGCATGTTGATGGCATTGAATCTGCCCCCGGCTCAGTGTCGCAGGTGCGTGAAAGTGCCGCCGCGCTGACCCAATTTGCCAAACGCAGTGGCATTGCCGTCTTCTTAGTAGGTCATGTCACGAAGGATGGCGCTTTGGCCGGACCTAAAATCTTAGAGCATTGCGTAGACTGCTCGGTTTTTTTGACCTCAAGTAACGATCCGCGTTTTCGTACCTTACGCTGCCAGAAAAATCGCTTTGGCGCGGTCAATGAAATCGGCATCTTTGCTATGACCGATAAGGGCCTGCGTGAGGTGTCCAATCCCTCGGCAATTTTCCTTAATCGCCAGGAAATTACCGCTCCCGGCTCCTTGGCCATGGTGGTGTGGGAGGGCTCACGCCCCTTATTGGTGGAATTGCAAGCCTTGGTGGATGCCAGTCCCTATGGCAATCCGCGGCGGCTTAGCGTGGGTACCGATCAAAATCGTTTGGCCATGTTGCTCTCGGTCATGCATCGCCATGCCGGTTTACAACTTGCCGATCAAGATGTCTTTATTAATGTGGTAGGCGGCATCAAGGTCGAAGAAACTGCAGCCGACGTGCCCCTTTGTTTGGCTCTCTTGTCATCCTTTAGGGAAAAGGCGATTGATCGCCATACTATCGCCTTTGGGGAAATTGGTCTTACCGGGGAAGTGCGTCCGGTCTCCTCGGGACAAGAGCGCATTGCCGAGGCCTTTAAGCAAGGCTTTACGCGCTTTATTGTGCCACGGGATAATGCGCCGCGCCACCTTGAGCCGGGGATGGAGGTCCATCCCATCAGCAGAATTAATGAGCTCAATGCGCTCATTTAAAGGTAGAGTTTACGTGCCCTATACACGCGTTACGTCAGGAGCAGATCGCCTGATGTTTAAATCCCATGTCCAACGCCGGGATGGGGCTACTTTTTTCTTAGTTAAATTTTCCTGACACGATGGAGTGCACTAAGCGCAGGCCAATAATCAAACGATCTTCATTTTTAAAGCGCTGTTCCAGGCAACGCCCGACAGTTGATAAATCCTGCTTTAAGGTCTTAAGCTTGCTCTCATCCATATTTTCGGCATAGCGATCGTTAAAGCGCATCAAAAATTCGGTGGTTTCTTCAATCTTGGGGAGCACCCGATGGGCAATGGACAAGGAGCGTCCGGAGGCATTTTCAATTAAGGAAATGATCTTGGGGTAAAGGTCAAAGTGCCCGTGAGAGACATAGTCAATTAAATGCTCGCAAAAAGTGGTGATGTCTTCATAGGAAGGATAGCACTGGGCAATGGCAGACTTATCCTGATTGGGTAGTGGCAAATTGAGTAGCTTCATATACTGCAGTACGAGCTCCTGTCTTGCCTTAATCATGTCATTAATCCAGGCGTAGCGCTCGTCAACCTGCTGTAGGGTGGTATTAAAACCATGTAAATTATCTTTGGGCATGGCTGACTCCTTAACAAGCTAGCAGTGGTTTGTACAAGCTTAGCGCATCTGTTAAGTGCAATGCGTTACGCAGGTCAAAGTTTGGCAAGATCTCAGCTTAAGGTTTAATAGTTACCGCGCTTCATGAAGGTGGGGGAAATGTGAGGCGCTAAAGCGGTAAAGCGTACGCAGCTTGAGGAAAAATTGCTTTTTTAATAAGTAAAAACCTCGCTTTAGCGAGGTTTTTACCTAAGATGGGCTGTTTAGGAATTAACCTAAAGCCTTGATACGGGCGGCCAGCGCGCTCTTATGACGAGCAGCCTTATTCTTGTGAATGAGGCCCTTGCAAGCGGCGCGATCGAGCACCGGCTCGGCTTCCTTATAAGCAGCCACAGCGGCTTCCTTGTTGCCGGCGACGCAGGCAGCGATAACTTTCTTCATTAAAGTGCGCATCTTGGAACGTGCAGCAACATTGCGCTGACGTGCCTTCTCTGAAGTGATAACGCGCTTCTTAGCAGACTTAATATTAGGCACAGATAGCTCCTGAAATAATTTAAATATAGCCACATCCCATCAATGGTGGCACTGAACGCGGTATTGTACCAGGAAGAGCAGGAAAAGCCAAACAAAAGTTTAGAACTTCTTCATCTGCCTTTAACAACTTGTCCATCAAAGTGCTAGGCACGCAGGAGCATTTAAACGCCCGGGCAAAATAGCTTGTCGCAGGCGAGGTAGGGGAGCGTTTGTTCCCCGGCTGATGGCGCGCATGGCAGAGCCTTTGCCTTATCTTGGTGCGCAGACTATGGATTTTTTGGGGATTATTGCCCAATCTTCGTTATAATACGGCTTTTATGATCCTGCAAGCTTAGGCTTACTTGACTTTAGTCTGCCATAGGGCTTGGTGCGACATATTAAGAACTTAATTTTATTTACCAACTTTGGCCTCTGGTAGCGGCTAAACCATGCGCTTGTACCGTCACTTTACTGACTATAAAGATAGACAATCAGGGATTGCCCTGGCTATCGGTAATTTTGATGGTTTCCATCATGGGCATAAGGCCGTTATTGCGACCATGCAAGCTAAAGCGCGGGCGCTGGGGCTTAAAAGTGCGGTGATGATCTTTGAGCCACAACCCTTAGAGTTCTTTGGTAAAGCAGTCCCGCCACGGCTCTATAGCCTGCGTGATAAGCTCAAGGCCTTTGCTGCCTGCAACCTTGATGTGGTGTTCTGTGTCTCCTTTACCAAGGACTTTTGCTCGCTAAGTGCCGAAGAATTTGTCGACCTCCTAGCTACGCTCAATGTCAAAGCGGTGGTGGTGGGATCTTTATTTAACTTTGGTAAAAATGGCAGTGCCGTTTTTGACGACTTAAAGCGTTTATGTGCGCAAAAAGGCATTAGCGCTGAGGCCATTAACGCCGTGTCGCGTGAAGGGATTCGGATCTCCAGTACGCAAATTCGCGCCTTACTGTCTGCAGGAGACTTAGAAACAGCGGCCCAAATGTTAGGCCGACCCTTTTCGATGTCCGGGCGCGTGGTGCACGGGCAGCAATTAGGGCGCACCTTAGGCTTTCCGACAGCCAATGTCAATTTGCGCCGTAAGGTCAGCCCCTTAAATGGGGTCTATGCCGTTAAAGTGCGTACCCGTTATGGCTTGTATAACGGCATGGCCAATGTGGGCTCGCGTCCTACCGTGCAAGGGCATAAGAGTTTACTTGAAGTATACTTATTTGATTTTGCCGCCGACCTCTACGGTAGTGAAATTGAAGTCTACTTTATGCATAAGCTGCGCGCGGAAGTGAAGTTTGTGAGCTTAGATAAGCTTAAGGCCCAGCTAAGCTTAGATTGCGCGGCGGCGCGTAAGGCTTTGGCTTATGATGCAATATAGCAAAGTTGCAATTATAAGCGTCACGGCACAAATTTAATTGATGTCACCTCAGGTGGCATAGTCCAAAAGTTTTAAGGAAGCTTAAGACTGTTTAGACCTAAGCTTCCTTAAGGCTTGGCGTTAAGCGTAGCAAGCTTAAGGCCAGGGAAGATAAGCTCAAGCTTGGCTTGAGGCTTTAACAAGAAAAGCAATCATAAAGAGTTAACTTAAGTACGTAGATGGGCTCTAGAATTGGCAACTTACGCGTGAGGCGTCAAGGAGCTATGGCAAGAGCACAGTTAGATGCGGTGCTATTTTGTTGGCACCATAATATTAGATGCAAGGTAAAACTATGGCTGACTATAAGCAAACCTTAAATTTACCGACTACCGCCTTCCCCATGCGTGGCGATCTGGCCAAGCGTGAGCCGAAGATGCTTGCCGATTGGGAAAAGCGCGGTCTTTATCAGAGGATTAGACAGGCCCGTGCCGGTTGCAATCAATTCATTTTGCACGATGGCCCTCCGTACGCTAACGGCAATATTCATATTGGTCACGCCATTAACAAGATCTTAAAGGATATTATTGTTAAGTCTAAGACCTTAGAGGGTTTTGACAGCCCTTATGTTCCCGGCTGGGACTGCCATGGTCTGCCCATTGAGTTAAAGGTGGAAGGCTTAGTAGGTAAGCCCGGGGTGAAGGTAGACGCTGCCACTTTCCGTGAAGAGTGCCGCAAGTATGCGCGTAGCCAAATTGCCGCGCAAATGGCGGACTTTAAGCGTTTGGGCGTGCTCGGTGATTGGGATCATCCTTATATCACCATGGACTTTAAGACTGAGGCCGATACCATTCGCGCTCTGAGCAAGGTGATTGAAAATGGTCATTTTGTGCGCGGCAAGAAGCCGGTGTACTGGTGCCTTGACTGTCAGTCTGCTTTAGCTGAAGCTGAAGTGGAATACTATGATGTCAAATCCGACGCCATTGATGTGCGCTATCAGGCCATCGATGAAGCTGCGGTCCTCAAGGCCTTTAACACCACCGCAGGTGAGGGGCCGATTGCCTGTGTCATTTGGACCACCACGCCGTGGACCTTACCGGCCTCCATGGCCATCTGTATTAATGCCGCTTTTAACTATGCTTTAGTGCAGGTTAAAGGTGACAAGCCGCAGCGTCTCATCGTGGCCACGGATTTGGCCCCGAAGGTTATGGAACGTGCCGGCTTTACGGATTATGAAGTTTTAGCCGAAGTCCCGGGCTCGGCTTTAGAGCTCTTAAAGTTCCATCATCCGTTCTTAGAGCGTGAAGTGCCGATTATCTTAGGTGCGCACGTCACCATTGAAGATGGTACCGGCTGCGTGCACACCGCACCGGCACACGGTCTTGATGACTATACCGTCGGTCAAAAATATGGTCTGGAGGTCTTTAATCCGGTAGGTCCGGATGGTTGCTTTATTAAGGGCACCCCGTACTTTGAGGGACTTAACGTCTTTAAGGCCAATCCTGAAGTCATTAAGCTGTTGCAGGAGCGTGACGCCTTAATTTGCTCCCGTACCATTTTGCACAGCTATCCGTATTGCTGGCGCCATAAGACTCCGGTGATTTTCCGTGCCACCGAGCAGTGGTTTATCACCATGGATGGCAATGGTCTGCGCAAGCGCGCCTTAGAGGAAATCAAGGGCGTACGCTGGATCCCAGCTTGGGGTCAAAACCGTATTGAGGCCATGGTGTCGCAGCGTACTGACTGGTGTATTTCCCGTCAGCGTACTTGGGGCATGCCGTGCGCCATCTTAATTAATAAAGAAACCGGTGAGCTCCATCCGCGCAATAGCGAGATCATGGAAAAGGTCGCCAAAGCCGTTGAAGAAAAGGGTATTCAGGCTTGGTGGGATCTGTCGGTTGAAGATTTAATCGGCCCTGAAGAAGCAGCGCTGTACTACAAAGATCCCAATACCTTAGACGTGTGGTTTGACTCCGGCTCGACCCACTTTAGCGTAGTCGATCAGCGTCCTGAGTTTAAGCACAAGGCTGATATGTACTTAGAAGGCTCCGATCAACATCGTGGCTGGTTCATGTCATCCTTAATGCTTTCAGTGGCCATGAAGAATGAGGCCCCGTATCGTGAAGTCTTAACCCATGGCTTTACCGTTGACGGTCAGGGCCGCAAGATGTCCAAGTCCTTGGGCAACGTCATTGCGCCGCAGTCGGTGATGGATAAGTTAGGTGCCGACGTGTTACGTCTGTGGGTGGCTTCGACCGATTACACCGGTGAGATTGCCGTCTCCGATGAAATCTTTAAGCGTGCCTCGGATTCCTATCGTCGTGTGCGTAATACTATTCGCTTCCTTTTGGCCAACTTAAATGGCTTTAACCCGGCTACCGACAAGGTGCCATTTGCTGAGATGGTGGAGCTGGATAAGTGGGCAGTCTCGCAGGCTTTGCGCACCCAAAAGGAAATCATTGCTGAGTACGATAATTATGATTTCCACATGGTGGTCAAGAGCTTAATGCGCTTCTGCTCCATTGAGATGGGCTCTTTCTACTTAGACATCATTAAGGATCGCCAATACACCGCCAAGGCCGACAGCAAGGCCCGTCGCTCATGCCAAACGGCTCTGTACTTAATTGCCGAAAGCTTGGTGCGCTGGATTGCCCCGATTCTGTCCTTTACCGCCCAAGAAGCGTGGGAAGCAATGCCCGGTGAGCGCGATGAGTTCGTCTTTACCCAGACTTGGTTTGACGGTCTGCAGGAGTTGCCTGCTGATGCCTCCTTCAGTCACGAGTATTGGCAACGCGTGCTGACCTTCCGTGATAAGGCCAATCGTGCCATTGAGCAGGCTCGTGGCGCCGGAACCATCGGTGGCTCGCTGGAGGCTGAAGTTACCATCTACACCCAAGATGAGACCATGCTAAGCACCTTACGTGCCTTAGGCAATGAGCTGCGCTTTGTGCTCATCACCTCCCGTGCTGACGTGGTAGCTGAGGCGGCTCCTGCTGATGCCGTCAAGGCCGAGCAGGGCGATTTGGCCTTTGTGGTCAAAAAGAGCACGGCAGCTAAGTGCGAGCGTTGCTGGCACTATGAGGCTGAAGTGGGCGCTGATCCGGAATATCCTGGTTTATGCCCGCGTTGCATTGAGAACGTCAAGGGCGCAGGTGAAGAGAGGCGTTTTGCCTAATGTTGGCATCTAAGGCCTCTGGAGCGCGTTATCTGCTCTTAAGCCTCTTGGTGGTCGTGCTTGACCAAGTCACCAAATATTTGTGTGTGTACTTTATTGAGCACGGCACCATGGGCGTGGCGGTAACGCCCTTCTTTCATTTAGTCCATGTCTACAATCATGGGGCCGCCTTTAGCTTTTTAGCCGGTATGGGCGGCTGGCAGCGCTGGCTTTTTGCTGCGCTGGCCATCGTCATCGGGGCGCTTTTTGTGTGGCTACTGCTAAGGACGCCGCGCACGCATAAGTGGTCATGCCTGGCCTATGCGCTCTTTATCGGTGGCGCGGTAGGCAACTTGATTGATAGACTTATTCATGGTTATGTCATCGACTTTTTGCTCTTTTTCATTAAGACCGATGACTTCTTTTGGGCATATCCGGCCTTTAATGTGGCGGATATTGCCGTTTGCGTGGGCGCAGCCATCCTCTGTGTGATTGCGCTCTTTGCCCCCAAAAAGGATGCGTCAACTCCTAAAGAGCCTGATGCCCAAACCGGCGGAGGTAAGGTTTCCTCTAAGGCCAAAGAGCTGCCGCGCATCTAGACGCGAGAAAAATTTAAAGCAGGTGAGTATTGGGGCACCTGCTTTAACCCCACCTGATTTGCGCTCCTTGTGCAAAAAAGCCTTTTATATCCAAGCTATTTACCGAAAAAATAATGGGCATAGCAAGTAGTTTATGTAAAGAGGTTAAGACCCAACCTGTGGCCTTTTGCTCGTGCCGGCGTTAATGTGTTAAGCTCACAGCCGTTCTTGATTGATTCTTATCTCTTTAAACTTAGCAGAGTGCAATAAGCTATGGCCTTTGAAGTTCTTTTAGCCAATACCCGTGGCATGTGTGCAGGTGTCGAGCGTGCCATTAAAACCGTTAATCTGGCGTTAAACAAATTTGGCCCGGAACGGGTATATGTGCTCCATGAAGTAGTGCATAACTTTCATGTTGTCAGTGATTTAAAAGCCAAGGGGGCGCACTTTGTCGAAAGTTTAGATGAAGTGCCGCCAGGATCAGTACTGATTTTCTCTGCCCATGGCGTGGGCGTGAATATCGTCAAAAAGGCTGAGGCCTTAGGTTTTACCATCATTGATGCGACCTGTCCTTTAGTCAAGCGCATTCACTTTAAGATGAACAAGGCCGCAACTGAGGGCAAGGATGCCGTGGTGATTGGCCATCAGGGGCATCAGGAAGTGGTGGGCACCATCGGGCAGTATACCGGCGATCCTGCCAAGGTTCATGTCATCCTTACCCCGGAGGATGTCAACACGCTAAATTTGATAAGTGATAAGGCCATCTTTGCCACGCAAACGACCTTGTCGGTAGATGAAACTGCCAAGACGGTGCAGGCTTTAAAAGAGCGTTTTCCTTTTATTGAAGGTCCGGTGAAAGATGATACATGCTTTGCCACACAGCATCGCCAAAGCGCGATTAAGGCATTAGCTGCCTGTTGCGATTTAATTTTAGTGGCCGGTTCAGCCAATTCATCAAATTCCAATCGTTTACGCGAAGTGGCCGAGAAAGCAGGGTGTCGCGCTTATTTGGTCGAAGATAGCACTAAGATTGACCTCAATTGGCTTAAGGATGCCCAACACATCGGTATTAGTGCCGGTGCCTCGGTCCCGGAATATGTGGTCGATGATTTGCTCCACTTCTTAAAAGATCACGGCATGACACAGTTAAAGCACGTAGGTGAGCAGGGCTTGGTCCGTCCCTTTGCTTTACCCAAGGGCTTGGAGTAAGCACGACTTTCCACCCACAGGAGCAGGAGAGATTAAAGCTTATAGCCAAGAAGTACAGCCCTGTCGCAGGGTAAAGGGGCCAGGGCTGTGCCCATCGTGTATAATATCGGCCGCGCTGTAAAAGATGTGATGTTGCTGTTTTTTTCTGCAAGGTAAATAAGGTCGCACTCAGTTTAACTACGCTTAAGGCAAGAAAGTTCAAAGCTACCTTACTTTAAGTCTTGGCGTCAAACACGAGCCTTTAGTTACTTAAGCTTTGTTTAGGTTTTAAGCACCGGGCTTATAGTTAAAGTCATGCGCTTAAGCGTTTAAGTAGGAGGTGACATGAAGCAGGAAAGAGGCAACTTAAGTCAGGTATACAGCGCAAGGTGCTTTGGCCGTAAGTTAAAGCGCTTTTATCAGTTATTAATGCTAAGTAGAAAATTTAAATAAAGGATTTTTGCATGGCTTTGTCAGTACAGGCTGTGCGCGGCATGAATGATCTGCTGCCTGCAGATACCGCGCGCTGGCAGCAGGCGGAACAAGTATTGCGCGATACCGTAGCTTCCTTTGGCTACAGTGAAGTGCGCATGCCGCTATTAGAGAAGACTAATCTCTTTTCCCGCGCTATCGGTGAAGTGACCGATGTGGTGGAAAAGGAAATGTATACCTTTGAAGATCGTTCCGGCGAGAGTTTATCTCTGCGTCCTGAGGGTACCGCAGGTTGCGTGCGGGCGTGCCTGGAGCATAATTTAATTTACAACCAAGAACAGCGCCTGTGGTATATGGGCCCGATGTTCCGCCATGAGCGTCCGCAAAAGGGGCGTTATCGTCAATTCCATCAATTGGGCGTGGAAGTCTTTGGCTTAAATGGCCCGGATATTGATGCTGAGATCATTTTGCTATCCAAAACCTTATGGGATAAGTTTGGCATTAGCGATAACTTAAAGTTACAGCTCAATACCTTAGGTACTAGTGAAGAGCGTCTTGCTTATCGGCAGAATTTAGTGAGCTACTTAGAGCAACACTTTGACGATTTAGATGAGGACAGCAAGCGGCGCACCCACACCAATCCATTACGTGTTTTAGACTCCAAAGATCCTAAAACCGGGGAAATCTTAGTCAATGCCCCGCAGTTAATGGACTTCTTAGGGGCCGAAAGCAGGGCGCACTTTGATAATTTACGTCAGATTTTAGAGTCCTGTGGCGTGGCCTATGAGATTAATCCGCGCTTGGTACGTGGTCTTGATTACTATAACCTCACGGTGTTTGAGTGGGTGACCGATGCCTTAGGCGCGCAGGGTACCGTCTGTGGTGGTGGTCGTTATGATGGCTTGGTCGCAGAATTAGGCGGCAGCCCGACTCCGGCCGTGGGCTTTGGTTTAGGTTTAGAGCGTTTAATCCTCCTGCTTACTACCTTAGAGAAGCTACATGAGCGCAATGCGGTCGATATCTATGTGGTGGGCGCGGGCGATAATGCGGCCGTGGAGCAGGCTAAACTGAGCTTACGTTTAAGATCTGATTTGCCGCATGCTAGAATTATGAACCATTGTGGTGGCGGTAACTTTAAGAAGCAGTTCCGTCGCGCCGACAAGTTACAGGCTAAAGCCGCGGTCATCTTAGGTGAAAGCGAGCTTGCTACCGGTACGCTGACGGTCAAAGATCTGCATGCCGGTGATGGCACGCAACAAACCTTGCCGTACGCTGAGGCGGTAGCGCTGTTAAAGAGCTTGCTCTAAGCGCACTTCATGTCTAAGGTGGGGCGGGCGCCTTACCTTAGGAAAGTGTTTACATTTTATCTTTTACATTAATTTTTACTGCGGCAGTGCACGCGATTTAAGGCAACTGCCCATTGTTTTATAGGTGGCACATGGATGTTTTAACCGATGATCATGAGCGCGAAGAGGCGGTGCGCAAATGGTGGCATGAGTACTGGAAGCCGCTTACTTTAGGCGTGGTGATTGCTTTAGGCGGCCTGTTAGGCTGGCGGCAGTTTCAGGCTTATCAGTTAGAACAGCATCAGCAAGAAGCTTATGCCGTGTTCCAGGTTCAGATGCAATTGCAGCAGCAAGGGGTGAATGCCGTGCCGCAGGCTGAGGCCTATATGCAGGAGCATCAGGATATCTTTGGCGCGGTTTTAGCTTTAGATACTGCTGCCGTGCAGATCTTAGCGCATGACTATGAGGGTGCCTTAGAGTCAGTGGAATTTGCCAAGCAGCATGGTGGTGAGCTCATCGCCCCAAGCGCTAGTTTAACTGAGGCTCGTTTATATGCCCAGACCGGTAAGCCTGCAGAAGCTGAGCGCGTCTTAAATAGCATTAAAGATGGTGCTTATGCCCCGGAAGCTGCGGAAGTGCGCGGTGATATTGCACTAGCTGCAGGTGATAGGGCCGGTGCTAAAAAGAACTATCAAGAGGCGATAGATTTATTAATTGCCCGTAAGGTGCAAGTCTCACCGGTCCTGCAGATGAAGTTTGACAATGTCATTGCTGCGGGAGATACTCCGGCCTTCAAGCAAGCTGCCGCCGCGGTAGATGCGCTGACGGCCACTGGCGAAAACAGTGCACAGCAGTAAACTTTAAGTTCTGCCATAGCCTGCCCTCGTGGCAGGCTGTGATCCTTCCTTCTTGTCCCAACCTTTGTAGCGTATTTATCTTCGATAACAGCAAAATGCTGGATATGAAACGTCGGTGACGTCTTTTTACAGGAGTACAGAATGTTTAAGCCAGCTTTAGCTCTACTTTGCTCCTTAGCTTAAGGGGAGATCACTTTTTTAGGTCGTTAAGATTGCCCTGTGGACGCTTTGGTGATGCTAAAGCACTGCTAAACGGGCGCTTTCGTGCTACGATACTGTCTGTATGCTCGCCGGGGTGATACTGGGTTTTAAGGGTATCGCCTAAGTGAGACCGAGGTTTTGATTTTTGCCAAAGCTCGCACGGTAGAAAAGTTAGCAGATAACTTACACGTATGGACGTGCAAGAGCCTAACTTAACTACAGTTTAATAATTACAGATAGCGAAGCTTTGTGCCGGCAGAGAAAAACGGAACATCATGTTTAAATCATCTAAATTTGCTTTGATCCTGCCTGTGAGCGCCGCGTTGCTCTTTGGCTGCTCGAGTGGTGAGGATCTCTATGCCCCGGCTGAAGTGCCGGAGATTGAAAACCGCTTTACCCCGCAGGAGCTGTGGTCTGACAGCGTCGGCGGGGTGGGTGATTTCTACAGCGAACTCTCACCGGCCTTTGCTTCCGGTACCTTGTATGCAGCCGGGCGTAATGGCGATGTTTATGCTATCCGTTCAGATGACGGAGACAAGATTTGGCATACCGACTTAAGCGATGAAGAAGAAAATGACGACCGTCGTTCAGCTCGGCTGTCAGGCGGTGTTTCCGCTTATGCCGGTAAGGTAGCGATTGGTTCGGAAAACGGCTATATCTACGTGCTCAATGCCATTGATGGGGCTTTGTTATGGAAGGCCTATGTGGGCGCAGAAGTTGTTTCCAAACCGGCTTTTTCCCAGAGTGCCGATAAGCTCTTTGTCTTTGACAGTCAAGGGCGTTTGACCGCTTATGATTTAAATTCTGGGGAGTCCTTATGGGTCTCCGGTGAAACTTCCTCCGGTTTACGTTTACGTGCCCAAGGTGATCCGGTGGCCGTGGGGGATGAGTATGTGGTCATTGGTCAATCCTCCGGTCGGGTAAGCGTGATTGCACAAGATAGCGGTGCCATCGTCAATCAGATCTTGATCTCCGAGCACGGTGGTGCCAATTCCTTAGAGCGTATTCGTGATGTGGCCTCCACGCCGCTCTTACTTGGCGATACGCTTTATACCACCTCCTTTAATGGTGGTTATGCCGCTTACTCCTTTGCCACCCATAGCTTTACCACCCGTTTGGGTTACAACAGTTCACGGGTGCCGGCTTTAGATGACACTTCCTTAGTGATTGTTGAAGATGATGGACAAATCGTCTGCGTCAATCGCGCTGACAATACCGAGCGCTGGACGGTCAATAATCTTTACTACCGTAATTTAAGTGCTCCGGTCATTTATGGCAATTATGTGGTGGTAGGTGACTTTGAGGGTTATCTTTACTTTATCAATCTGCAGACCGGTGTCTTAGAGACCGTGTATGAGCTCGATGGCTCGGGCATTTACACCGCACCGCTACAGGCCGATGGCAATCTTTATATTCAAAGCCGTGATGGCGATCTTTACTGCCTCCATTACGATCCGGCCGGTACGGCCCGGGCTAAGGAATTGGCCCTGCAACAGGCTGAAGATTATGCCGGAGTGGGCGTTAGCTTAGCGCGTCCTGGCGTAGGTGCCACCGGTATTTACGCTCCGGATACCATGAGCTATGACGAATTAATGGCCAGACGTCAGGCAGTGTTAAGCATGGCCGCACAAGCTGAGGCTCGTCAACGTGCAATTGAGGCCCAGCGTCGTGCTTACGAGCAACGTCGCGCCGCCTATGAAGCTCGTATGAAGGCTATTGAAGAGGCTGAACGTGAGCGGGTGTCAGGCTTTGGTTTAATGCCTGGTGTGAAGTCAAGCGGTGATGAAACTCCGGCCCCTGAGAGTACGCCAAGCACGGATAACGCAGCTCCGGCAGAGTCCTCGGCGCCGTCTCCTGAGGAGTACACCGAGAAGGCTACAGGCTTTGGCCTATAAGCTAAAGTTAAGCATTTAGCTTTGGGGGCACCTTTAAGGGGTGCCCCGTTATCTCAGGCTACGTTAATCACGTGGCCTGAACTTTTTCTTAAAAGCTCTAATTTCTCCCCTTGCGCCAGATAAAAAAGCGGTCTGAGCATCAGGTTTACCGGGCGATGATAGCTTGCGCAGTTTTTGCTGTAGCTTAAGCCTGCCCTATAGATGCCTGTTAATATCTTAAGCTGTCAGTAGGCCACAGGAGGGCTTAACTTGCCCGTAAGATCTGGCACAGCGCTCTGCATTTACCTTGCCTAAAGCAACACTGCATCGCGCCTTTGCGCTAAGCTTCAAGCGTCGGGCTACTTTAGGTACAGTAAAAACTGTTACATACTTTGGCCTTTCTTTGGCTGACATAAAGCCAAGAGCGGCTACGTATCTGCTTTTATCGTCTAAAACGGCTGAAAAATCTGTCAGCTTGGGCTATAATTTGCGCCCAGATAAAGCGGCAAGCTGTGAAGCTTTTTTCCGCAACACAATGCATGTGCCAATTCTGCCAGCGCGGGGTGCTATGGGAGCACGGCTGGCCTCAACTACCTTTGCAAAGATAAGCTATCTATGAAAGTAATTGCCTTAGTGGGCTGCCCGAATGTTGGCAAATCCACTTTATTTAATCGCTTAACCAAGACCCGTGACGCCTTAGTGGCCGATTTCCCGGGTTTAACCCGCGATCGTAAATACGGCCGCGCGCTCTTTGATGGCCGCGAATACATTGTCATTGATACCGGTGGTATTGCCGATGATAAGGAGCAACCGGCGGATTTAACTGAGCGCATGACCGGTCAAGCCCTACAGGCCATTGCCGAGTGCGACTTAGTGCTCTTTATGGTGGATGCCAAGGCAGGTTTAATGCCCGGTGACTTGCAGGTGGCCGATTATATTCGTAAGGCCGGCAAGCCCTGTGCTGTGGTGGCCAATAAGATTGATGGCCTGGATCCGGATTATGCTGGCTCAGATTTTTACGCCTTAGGTTTAGGTGAGGTCCATCAGATTGCCGCGGCGCATGGTCGTGGAATCAATGTCTTAATTGAAGATGTGATTGCCCCGATTTTACGTGAAGAAGGTCCACTGGACTCTGATTTACCGCCTGAAGATGAAGAAGAGGAAAGTCGCTCACCTTTTGCCAAGCCGGTATCGGAATGGGAGCAGGGCTATGAGTTCTTAGATAATGTGCCTGCCGATAAGACCGGAGGTGGTTTTGATTGGCATGCCTTTAGAGAAAAGCAACGTGCTGATTTACAGCAACGCTTAGGCCGCGATGCTGAAGGTGCCGCCGCGGCAGACGCCCAGGCGCAAGCGCAGCAGGAGGTGCCCTTTGCCGATTTACCGATTAAATTTGCCTTAATTGGTAAACCCAATGTGGGTAAGTCGACTTTAACCAATCGCATGTTAGGTGAAGATCGCGTGGTGGTTGCCGACTTGCCGGGTACGACGCGCGATAGTATCTATATTCCACTGGAGCGTGATGGCCGCAAGTATATTGTGATTGATACCGCCGGTGTGCGTCGGCGCCGTAAGATCAATCTGGCCATTGAAAAATTCTCGGTGGTGAAGACCTTAAAGGCCATTGAGGATTGTAATGTCGCTATCTTAGTGATTGACGCCCATGAGGGCCTGTCGGATCAGGATTTATCGCTTTTAAGCTTTATCATTGACTCCGGGCGCTCCTTAGTGATTGCCGTCAATAAGTGGGATGGTTTAACGCAAGAGTATAAAGACGAACTGCGCCGTGAACTTGATCGTCGCTTAGGCTTTGTGGACTTTGCGCGCGTGCACTTTATCTCGGCCTTGCACGGCACCGGGGTGGGCAATCTCTTTGACTCCATTGAAGAGGCCTATACCTCCGCCACCACGCGTCACTCATCTTCGATCTTAAATCGCATCTTGGCAGCGGCGGTGCAAGAGCATGAGCCGCCGGTATCTGGAGGTCGTCGCATTAAGTTGAAGTATGCCCATGCCGGTGGTTACAATCCGCCGCGCATCGTGATTCACGGCAATAAGGTTTCTAAGATGCCGGATGCTTATCGGCGTTATTTAATTAACTGCTATCGTAAGAGCCTTAAGATTATGGGTACGCCGGTTATCTTAGAGTTCCGTGAAGGTAGCAATCCGTATGCTGACCAAAAGCCGGCGCAAAAGCGCTTAACTCAAAGTAAGTTACGTGAGCAGCGCCGTGAGGCGCAGACGCACCGCCGCTATGCCCGTGCCGCTTCCAAGCAGCAAAAGCAACAGGCCAAGGCCATTGCCAAAGGCCGTAAAGAGGGCATGGTGCTAAGCCGTAGTCAAGCTAAGGGCAACAAAGCACGTTAATACCTTTTTATTTATGTCACCTCGCGGCCGTCGCAATTTTCTTGGACGGCCGCACATCTGTTTCCCTTTCTATTCTCTATTACCTTTATATTTCCTTTCCAAGGTTCTCCGACTTTAAGGTAAGCAAAGGTCAGCTTCGTGCTAGAACTTGCAGATAAACTGCAATTGTCCGGCCGTCTCATCCAAATCACCAACACTTTGCCTTAAAGTAAGTGACCAGGTGACATTCTCTAAATTAAGCTGTGCTCCTACATTGATGCCGTAGCTATCACCATTAAGCTCAAAGCTCGGGACGGCAAAATGCTCCACCTCACCGCTTAAATTAGATGAAAAGATCCGCCGCCAATAGATATCACCGTACAGCTCCCAACTGTCATTTAGCAATAAGCGTCCTTGTAGCGAGGTGCGCAAGGACTGCAGATAAATATCGTCAATTTTAAGTTCATTGCGATCACGATGCTCCAAGGTCAGGGTGTCGCCTGACAAGTAATGCATGAAGTAACTAATTTGCGGGCTGAGGACAAAATTAGAGTTCAGGTGCAAGTTGTAGGCACCTTCCAAGCCAAACGCCAAATAAGGGGCATTATAGTCGGTGCGTACCATATTGGCAGTGTCCGTGTAATAGGCCTCAAAGTCTGATTGCATCCAACCTGCTCTCAGGGTAAGGCTGGAGGCAAAATGGTTATAAGCAAAGCCCAACTGTGCCCCCAGGCCGCCATAACTGACATCACCTGACGGTTCTACCGCGCCAAAATCATGCTCATAGGAAGCGTCGCCACCTTCGGCAAAGATGGCACCACGCCATAGCCCATCCTCTGTAAGGGGAAATGCCACGCCGGCTACCATGGCCGCTCCATCAAGCTCCAATGTCCCCACATGCGCAAAGTCGGCACTGTACGCCCTGACTGCGGCAAAAGGTGCCAATTGGCGGCGGGTGGCAGGAGCGTCTTGCGTGGTCAGGGACAAAGTGGAAAGCAAACTTGAACCCTGTGCCAAGGTTAAGGCCGCGGCGGCCGGAGCTGACAACAAGGTCTGCGCCGCTACCGTCTTGATCTGCGCGTGATGGTCAAAGATCTCATCACTAGGGGGCAAGGGATTTTCGCTACCATCATCACCACTGCCAGACTGAGAATCATCGGGAGTTGATGTTGGACCATCCTCAGTCCAAATTAATTCATGTAAGAAGTGATGCTCGTCCTTAGGCTGCCAAGAGTGAAAGACAAAGGTGCTATCACCATAAATGACCGTCTTCTCGTCCACGGTAAGCTTATTGTCCGCATTCACATAGATAAGTTTGACCGCCTCGGGATGATCAAGGTGCAGGCCACTTACCCACAATTCGCGGCCACTTAAGTCAAGTCCTTGCTTGCCGCTTACGGTAAGCACATGTTGGGCGTTCTCTTCGGGGGAGTCAGCTTCATTTTGCGGCTCCAAAAAGATATGCAAACGCGAGAAACCATCAAGACCCTGCACCTTTACGCTACCATCCACTGAAATTTCATTGTGCTCATTAAGGGCCTGACCTGTATGATTCATTGCCCCATAAGCAATGCCGTCAATGGTGGTGTTACCGCGCAAAATGGTGAGATTATGCGTAGCACTATCACCAATGGCGCCAATGGCATTACCGTGGATGGTGGCATTATGGACAAGTAGGGTATTATTGGCCGTCTCTTGACCGACAGCGCCGATGGCTCGCCCATTTAAGGTGGTATTGCGGACGGTGAGCAGATTTAAACGTGAGCTGCCTTGACGCGAGATACCTGCTATGACATCACCTGTCACCTGCCCGTCAATGGTAAGGTTGTTATAGGCAGCTTCATTATGGCTCAGACCTGCAATGACCTCACCCTTGACCGTAGCATTGGCATCGATAATGACTTGATTAAGATAGCTATTACCTTGCTCACTTTGGCCACCTATAACCGCAGGTATGGTAGTGGTGTCGGTAGAGGCATCCACCGTACCGTAGATGGCAATGGTATTGTCAATGCTATCGCCACTGTCACTAGATCCGCCTTGCACATGGTGGGCAGTGGCCCCGGCACTGACGGTAACGCCATTGGCAGCAGTTCCGAGCTCGCTATAGCCTCCTACCAAGGATTGGGCACTTCCTGCCCACAAGGTGACGGTGTTATAGCGACTCTCGCCTTGTGTGCTGAGGCCGCCTACGGCGCTCTCAACGTCAGCGTATATATCTAAAAAGTTACTATCAGCGCCCATAGCGCCGTCACCACCGATGGCTTGTTTAACCCTGCCGTTGATGGAGACAAAGTTGGCATCAGCCCGCCCGGCAGAGCTCAGTCCGCCATAAGCACTCTCCGCATGCGCACCGTCGGCCACTGAAAGCTCGTTATTGGAAGCACCACGGCCGCCGTAACCGCCTGCGGCAAAAGTTGATACGGCTCCCGCCTCTAAAAAGGCTTCATTGCTGTCAGCCACTCCATCAAGGCTGATGCCGCCTGCCAAGAACTCACTTTGCCCGAAGCTGGTAATACTGTTAACGCGGGTAAGGCCACTTTGTTGCGCCACCGCGCCAAAGGCGGCATAGACCTTACTATTGGCCTCAAGGGTGGTTTCATTGTAGGCTGCGGTGGTACGCTGCGCGGCGGCGGCCGTTACCAGATAAGCCTTACTACCACTTGCCAAGGTCAGGCTATTGTCGGCTAAGTTTTGATTGTCCGACCACGCGGCGATGGCATCATATTGATAAAAGTTACCCTGCACCAGCACTTGATTATTGCGAAAGGTCCCACTGTGCGCCTGCGGGCCAAACCATGACCTGTCTAAGGATAAAGGATGAGTGGTGGCAGTTTGGGCCTGACTTGCGTCACTAAAGCTTAAGTTTTGCGCTTGCACTGAAGAGAGTACGCACAAAGTGAGGCTCAGGGCTAGAGCCAAAGGATGCAGGCGGGGCGATGGTAAACGTGCTGACATCATGATCTCCTTGGAAGATGGTAGAGAATAACGGCGGGTAAGTTCATCATAAAGCAAAAATTAAGTTAATAAAGAAAATATTTGTAATCTAAGGAAAAATTTGTGAAGGAAGGACTTTTTGCGCTGGCTTGGCTAGCAATGGCCATGGCAGAGATGTTGAGATGTAGGCTGGGTTCGGGACGGGCAGTTCGGAAAATTAGAGAACAACACTTTTTTAAGTTAACAAAACAATTTAATGTTCGGAGATAATTCTGGTAGAAAGATTTGCCTTGAAAATAAAGATAAAAATAGCAAAAAATTAAGCGTCGCTAAACAAAAATTTGATCTGAATTGCAATTTAGTCCAGCAAAAATTTTGCAAATCAATAAAATTAATAAAAACAACCAGTTAAGTAGCAAAAATAGCGCTCAGGGAATGTTTAAATTGAGGGTACGACGGGATAAAAGGCGGTATGAAAATAATCATAATGCCGGCAAATATTATGGTCTAAAACTGTAAGTGGCGGCGGCATAATGCGACGTTTAGGGGCGCAGGTTTAAGTTTGGGCTTGGCTTATATTAGGAGGTCAATATCTTGCGCATGTTGCTGGTATGTCTATCGTCAGTCATTAGGGCAACCTGCGTCAAACATTCGGGCAATTATTAAAAAAGGCTTTCGACGCATCTTAGCGCAGGTGTAACTGTTAACGGTTGTATGACTGACGCTTGCAGGAACGTCTTAAATGGTCATCTGCGTGGCTTAAAGATGGACTGTGGCGTAATTAACACTTAAATATGTCACAGGGCTAAAGCTTTTTTACCTGATGGAGCATTGTTTAAGTTGCATGCATCCGGCCTTTCTTGTGCCACGCCACAAGTGTTGACCACATCTTTCTGGAAGCTGTGCTCTAACGCCTAAAGTTAGTGCTCAAGACGTTTGTACACATTGCCGTGGTGGGGTATTGTGCGATAATGAAGCTACATAGCCTTTCACAATCCCGATGACCAGGACAGTGGTAGCATCAGAATGATGGGGCGTTAATCGTAAATTAGGCTTTGGAGCTGTCGACAGGGGAAAATATAAGATGCGACCATTTTTTCTACAGCGGCACGCAGGACTACAAGCGCTCGTGCTATGCCTTGGTATGTTTACCCTCGGTTTGAGTGGCCACGTCTTAGCGCAAGATCTTGCTACTGCCACTCCTACAGTTAGTGCAGAGGTTACTACCTCTGACAAAAGCGCTCAAACTGCAGCAGGTCAAGAAAACACTGCGCTCTCCACTACCTCCAAAGTCGTCGCCAATTCCACTGTCGCTACCACAGCAGAGCCTGCGCAAACTGAACGTGAATTAGCTCCCCAGGTGAACACTGATACTCAGGTGGGTATCGCTGGGGCTGATGGCTTGATGCGCTTGTTCATCATGCTCTTGGCCTGCTTAATGGTTATTTTACTGAGCGTTTTTCTTATAAAGCGTTTGCGTTTTTCGCGGGTAAAGAGTGCGCACTTGCAAGTTGATGGCATACTGTCTTTAGGCGCTAAGGAAAAGGTGGTCTTGCTTAAAATAAAGGATCGTAAGCTCTTACTAGGCGTCACCCCACAGCAGATTAATCTGATTTGTGATTTAACTGAAGCCCCTCAGGATGAAAACTCTACGACGACCGCAAGATCTGCCGTGACGGCACCTGCAGTTGACCTGCCAGCAGACGATGGCTCTGCAATGAGTGCTGCAGAATTTGCCGCGCTGATGCAGGAAACTCCGACCACGCAGACAAGTACGGAGGCGCCGATAACTCAGTCTACGGACACGCAACTAGCCAGCCCTAAAGCTACTTTAAGTTTACGGCGGCGACTTAAGCTCAAACGCGAGCACTAAGCTTTTTAAAGTAATTCCCATGGCCAAGTAAAGCTGCCATGGGATTTGAACTTTGGTTCGGTAAGTAAGCTTTACTCTTGGTTGCTCTTTGCCTCTTTGGAGGCTTCGACCTTATCCTTACAATCGGCACTGACACTGCCATCTTCGCATTTGAAGACATAGCAGGGCTTGTACTTCTTTTGGGACAGCAAGATACGTCCTTGTTTGATGAAGTCGCGCATTAACTTATCCATGCTCCGGATAATATCGGCATCACCATCTAAGATAAAAGGTCCGTGCTCTTGTACCAGCTTAATGCCGTTTTCCTTCACATTACCGGTGACGATACCGGAGAAGGCGCGGCGTAAATTGGCAGCCAAACGCCACGGTTCCTGATTTTTATGCAAATCAAGCGCCGCCATGCTTTCATGCGTGACCTTAAAAGGCGTCTGTAATTCTTGCGGGATGGACAGCGACCAATTAAAGCAATAAGAATCATGAATGAGGCTACGATGCTCATAGCTATTTTGCAGGCCTTCTTTTACCAAGGTGGCTACCTTGGTAGGATCGTCAATCACAATATTGTAGTAGCGACTGATCTCCGGGCCAAAGATACTCTTTAAGAAGGTATCTAAAGCCTCAAAGTAGGGGGCGGCTTTCTTATTGCCAGTTAAGATGAGCGGGATCGGGTTATAGCGATTTTCTTGGCGTAACTTAATGCCGAGGATATAAAGCAACTCCTCAGCCGTACCCGGGCCACCAGGGAAGACGATGAGCACATGCCCCAAGCGCACGAAGGCCTCCAGACGTTTTTCAATGTCCGGCAAAATCACCAGCTCAGAGACCATGGAATTGGGCGGCTCGGCGGCAATGATGGACGGCTCGGTTAAACCAATGCGCCGACAACTGGTGGCTTCCTGCAACACATGACCAATTAAGCTGCCCTTCATGGGAGCTTCCATAATACCCGGGCCACAACCGGTACAGATGTCAATCTTACGTAAGCCCAGCTCCACACCTACCTGATAGGCATATTCATACTCATCTTTTGAGATGGAGTGTCCGCCCCAGCATACGGCGATGTTAGGCTCGTCACTGGCATGCAATACCCCGGCGTTGCGCAAAATATGGAAGATGCCGTTGGTAATGATTTCTTGGGTGGAGACGGACGGCAGATCGGATTGTTGAACGCTATTTAGTAATTGTTTGACCGTGTCTTGATAGATATTGATTTGCACGATATCGCGCAGTACCGAGTAGAGGTGGCGCTGTAAGGTCGCAATGATTTCTCCGTCGACTAAGGCCGAATCCGGCGGATTGATGAGCTCAATCTTCAGACCACGCTCATTGCGGACTACATCAATCTCAAAGTTTTCGTAATTTTCCAACAGCTCTTGCGAGTTATCGGTTAGATTGCCACTGTTGAGGACAGCAAGTGAGCAATTACGATAGAGCTCATACAGCTCACCCTTGGAGGTATGGGAAATGCTGTCCGCTTCAATTTGCGTGAGCAGAGCCATATTGCCCTGCGGCCACACTGCTTTGACGCTCATAGATCCTCCGTTGACATTTGGCTTTACAGTATTGGGTCGTAGATTTCAGCATAACGCAAATTAATTAAATTTGGGTAAAAAATCGTTGACCGAAAGCTTAAGTAGTAGCGGCCATAAGAGCCGCTCTAGGCTACTAAAAATGCTTTTTGTGCCTAGCGCAAAAAGTCTTCACGTTGCGGGGTAAACACATCAATTAAGGTACCGGCCTCAAGGCAGGTGCAACCGTGCATGACATGGGGGTTTTTATGCAGGGTATCGCCGGCTGTAACCTCATGGACTTCATCGCCAATGGTGAAGCGAAAGCGCCCTGAGAGCACATAAGTTATCTGCTCATGGGGGTGACTATGCATGGCGCCAACACCTCCCTTTTCAAAGATATTCTCCACCGCCATCATTTGTCCTTCATGCACTAAGATGCGGCGCTTAACCCCATTGCCCAGATCTTCAAGCGCGGTGGAAGCATGGAAACAAAACATCAGACACTCCTATTTTCTTTATTTAGCTAATTTTTTATTGTCTAAGCACCATCTTAACGCAAGCGCAATATAGCTTAACGCAAGATTAATGTGGCGCTACGCTCTAGCGCCACGTGCGGTATTTTGTTTTATTGGCGTAGAGTACGGATCACTGCACAGTCATCTAAATCAAAGTCGGTGCGCAGCGGATTGATGTCAATGCCTCCACGGCGGGTAAAGCAGGCTAAGACTTCAAGCTTGTCAAGCTTTAAGCGACTCTTTAAATCGTTATAGATAAGCTCGACGCATTGCTCATGAAAGCCGCGATGTAAACGCAGACTCATGAGGTAGGCAAAGAGCTCTTGATGGTTTACCTGTACGCCCTGATAGTGAATTTGAATACTGGCATGATCTGGCTGTCCGGTAACCGGGCATAAGGTGCGCAGTAAATTGGAGCGTAGCACTTCCTCCACGCGCGGCCCATCATGCTTGGTTAAGAGCTCGGGGTGGTAGGCAAAGTTGGTTAAGGTTACCCCGGAGGTTAAATCAATTAACTTGCCGGCAAGTGTCTGCGGGACAAAGCAAGGCGGAGTACTGTCGACGTCATAGAGCTTAACCTTAACCTCACACTCTAAGACCTTGCTTAAATCGTGGGTGATTAATTGCTCCACCTCGTCTAGGGAGGAGAACTTGGTTTGGGTAAAGGAGCCCAAATAGAGCTTAAGCGACTTGGACTCAACGATAAAGGCACTGCTAGCCGGGACACAGATGGTGCCCATCGCGCCGCAGGGAATATTGAGCTTATTTAAAAAGGTGAGCTCATAGATACGCCATAAATCATAGCCTTGCGGGGCAAAGTACTTAAGTCCTGCGCGGCCGAGGGTACGCGAAATAGGCTCAAGCAGACCGGGGCAGTATTCGTCATAGTAAGTGGTGGCCTGACCTAATAAGGTGGGCTGCAGTTTTTCCATGGTGTTAGAGATCTCCAAAATGACTGCCTAAGATGGAAAGGGCAGTTAAAGCGGCGGTTTCTGTACGTAAGATGCGCGGGCCTAAGCTTACGCCGGTAAAGGCGTGTTCGGTAGCCAAGGTTGTTTCCTCGGGGGCAAAACCTCCTTCCGGGCCGATAAGCAGACAAATGCTACCGGATACGTTTAAATCCCGCAGGCGGACCGAGGCGGTGGGGTCTAAGGTTAGGCGTAGTTCAAAAGCATCTTGGGCATAGCTACAGAAATTGGCTAAATCCATCAGTGGATGGACGGTGGGCACGACGGCGCGCCCACATTGTTCACAGGCTCCGGCGGCAATCTTTTGCCAGGCGTCTAATTTGCGCTCCATCCGTTTGACATCAAGTTTTACCCCACAGCGGGCGGAGCTTAAGGGGTAAATGGCGTGGATGCCAAGCTCGACTGCCTTTTGAATGGTAAAGTCCATCTTATCGCCGCGGCTGATTACTTGCCCGAGGATGGTAACAAGCGGACTTTCACGCGTGTTGATTATTTCTTCTTGTAGAGCAATGGCGGCGTTTTTGCCACTTTTTACCAAGATGGCCTTAAACTCATGCCCGTGACCGTCAAAAACTTGTAAAGGGGCTCCTTCCTGTAGGCGTAGCACCTTGCATAAGTGCGCGGCATTTTGCTCGGCAAGCGCGATGGTCGCACCGCTTGTTAAAGCTTGTGGTTCGTAGATGCGGGTAATTCTCATGGCACTTCCTTATTTACGCAGAGCACAGGCCTTGGTGACAAAAGGATTGTCATTGCCTTGGACTTTAGCAATCAGCTCATTGCGCAGGCATTCATTGTCATCGGGGGCGTATTGCCGATTCCACACTTGATAGAGGCGGCTTTGTGCTTGTGATAGACGAATGCCATATTTATCGGCCATATAAAGATAGGCGCGGGCAATCATGCCGCGGGAGCGCTTAGGCGGTTGGGCGCGACGGCCTTTGAAATCGACCACCATCTCACATTGACCATATTGCGTGGGGACGGCGTTCCATTCACTAAAGCGGAAATTGGCGCGATCGCCATTGACCTCGCCCACCGAGGGGAAAAGATTGTGCAGATCGCCTTCCATTTGCTTAAATTTGGTATCACCATTTTTACCACTGGTGCAGCGTTTGCGCCCGCCATCTTGCCAGCATTTTAATTGATGGCCAAATTCCCAGGCCGGCATCACGTGCTCATATTCCACGCGGGCGGCGCGTTTGGCCTGTTTGCGCACCTTATAACCGCAAGCGCGCAGATCAAGGCGTAGGCGATTGCGCTCGATACTGAGCGGACAGCCACAGTAAATGGTGGTGGGGCTGCTTAGCTCTTTATAAATCGAAGGCAAGACCTTTTTGGCCTGATTAAAGTTATCCATGGCCCCGGCGGACGGAGCTATTAAAGTTACCGCGCCGAAGATAAGCAGGGCGTGCTTGAGGCGGGAGCTTAAAGTAGAAAGTGGCCGCTGATGCGGGCTCTTTTGTATAATCGTCTTCATAGCGTTATTTTAGCCTAAGCGTGGCCAAAGCGGGCAGCGTACGGGTAAGACGCGACATCTTTTGCCGCATAAGCTACTTCATTGAGGAGCGTTATATGGAGCTTAATTTACGTACCATGGCCACCTTTGGGGTGGCAGGTAATTTTACCGGACACTTAGAGCAGGCAGGTGAAGCTAGGGACTTTAAAAATGTGCAGACGGCTGAGGCCAATGCCCCCAAGGCACTGTTCCCCACCTTCATCCCGCAAGGGGGTGACAGTGTGCCGGCCTATTTAAAGGTCTTTCCCTTTGATGCCTATCGGGTGATTTTCCCTGACGGGCAGCAAAATTTACAGATTGAGCCGGAGATGGCCATTGTCTGTGAGGTAAGTTGGCAGGATGGACAGGTGACGGCCTTAAAGCCGGTTGCCTTTGGCGCCAGCAATGATTGCTCCATTCGTAAGGAAGGGGCGCGCAAGATCTCTGAGAAAAAGAATTGGGGTCCCTCATCTAAGGGCTTTGCCACCAATGTGCTGAAGATTGACAGCTTTGCACCGGGGGGCATCTTGGATAAATATCGCATCGCCTCCTTCTTAGTGCGTGATGGTGAGGTCTATGAATATGGTGAGGATAGTGCAGTACGCGACTATTCTTATTTTTACGACAAGCTCCTTGCCTGGTGCATTGACAAGTTAAATCATCAGCAGGATACGGGACCTGCCGAGCATATCAATGCCTATTTACAAGAAGCAGGCTGCCCCCAGCAAATCTTAATTTCCGTGGGTGCGACCCGTTATACTCCCTTTGGTGAGAGTCACTATCTGCAAAAGGGCGATCAGGCAGTGGTAGTCGTCTATCCGGAGGATGTCTATAGCAAAGAAGAGATAGCTCATCGCGTCAAGCGCGATAACTTAGAAGAAGATGATATCTCGGTGCTACAGCAGATGATTGTCTAAAAGCGGGGTAATACGTTAATGGCCATGGATGCCTGCAAAGCTAAGCTTCCAACGCAGGAGCAGCGCTTACGCAGTGCGCTATGGCTTTAAGTAAAAGGTGGTGACTAAAAAGGTCACCCCCTTTTGCGCTTACACCCCCCAAATGAACTGCTAGGCGCACGGGGTGTTGTTATTGTTTGATTGCTTGTTACGGCATCTAAATTTTTACTTATTGGGCTCAGCGGAGAAATAAGAGTTTTCACCGCCAAAAGGATTGGCCACATAGCCATCAGCATCCCAATCATTGTCAAACTTCTCGGAGCCATCCGGCATCTCGAGCTTATAGCGATACTGATAAGTTGCTTGCTTGCCACGGGGAATGGTAATCGAGCCGCGGAAGGTGCCGTTCTTTTGCGGCTTCATTGCCACCGGCATCCAGCCATTGTGCTCGCATAAGAGTTCAATCTTCTTAGCGCCCTGTGCCGCCTCCTTCTTGATATAGAAAGAAACGGTCAGCTTCTTATCGGTAAATCTCTTTGATACGCTCATTGTGCTTCTCCTCAGCCCCTCATCCCCAAGATGGTGTCTGCGATATCTTACTTGTACAGACTCCAGCCGGACATCGGCTGTTCTACTCTGGCGCGGCTTGCAACCGCAATTTATTCATTATTAGGCAAAAAATAGCGTATTTTGTGATTTTTAACTTGTATAACAAATTTTTAATCCCAAAATTAGCCTGCCATGGCTATTATACCCAAAAATCTTGCTTAGAGTGAATAATTTTGCGGTGAGTAAAAAATTTATTTTAGTAAAAGGCTTATTTACGGGCGCGGTGATTTAAAGGAACAGTAAAAATGATGTAAAACAGGGGAAAGTGAGTGCTGACTGCACCAAACTAAAGCGCAGAGGCGTAAGATCTCAAAACTTGCCCACGGGGGCGACCAATAAGTCGCTCCCTGATTTTTAGTTATGGCATACAGAAACGGGCAGGGTAACCTGCTCTTTTTATAAGATCTGTCATCCGGATGGATTTTTAGTCCCATGCCGGCCGGGAGAGTCCGTAA
>JAHLFG010000031.1 GCA_018883895.1 Candidatus Anaerobiospirillum merdipullorum | reverse complement strand
ATTTCATCGCCCATCATGATCATTGGCGTACCCATGGAGAGCACGGTCAGGGCCAGCATATTCTTGGCCTGGCGCAAACGTAGATCGTTTAAGGCCTTATCATCGCACTCGCCTTCACAACCATAGTTGGCTGAATAATTGGCATTGTTGCCATCGCGGCCGTTTTCGCCGTTGGCTTCATTGTGTTTTTCGCTATAGGACACTAAATCCCACAGCGTAAAGCCATCGTGGCAGGTAATGAAGTTAATGCTCTTTTGCGGATCAACTTCTTTTTCGTTATAGATGTCAGGTGAGCCCAAGAGGCGCGAGACAAAGCGCTTAATCATACCGCTGTCGCCACGCATAAAGGAGCGTACGTCATCACGGAACTGTCCGTTCCACTCACGCCATTTGGAGCCGGCAATATTGCCTAACTGATAAAGTCCACCGGCATCCCACGGCTCGGCAATAATCTTGGTTTCAGCCAGGCGCGGATTACTGTCAATATCAAGGAGCGTCGGAGAATTGGGGATCGGCACGCCGTTTTCATCGCGCGCCAAAATGGAGGCTAAGTCAAAGCGGAAACCATCGACATGCATCTTTTCTTTCCAGAAGATAAGCGAGTCGATAATGAGGTTACGCACAACGCTGTTATTGCCGTTAAAGGTATTACCACAACCGGAGTAGTTGGCGTAGTAACCATCTTGATTGATGATGTAGTAATTCTTTTTATCAAAGCCCTTATAGCAGTAGGTCGGACCGTTTTGATCGCCTTCAGAGGTATGGTTATATACCACATCCAAAATTACCTCTAAGCCATGGCGGTGCAGGGCTTTGACCAGATCACGAAATTCATTGATAGGTCCCATAAAGGACTTATCGGAGGAATAGCCTTCATGCGGGGCAAAGAAGGCCATCGGGCTGTAACCCCAGTAGTTTTGCTTACCTGGCAGGGCATCATGGACATCAAACTGATAGACCGGCAGGAACTCTACTGCGGTGACGCCCAATTCCACTAAGTAAGGGATCTTTTCGATAAGACCACGGTAGGTGCCGCGCAGATGGGCACTTACCCCCGACGACGGGTGGGCGGTAAAGCCCTTGACGTGCATCTCATAAATAACGGTCTTGTTAAGCGGATGGCGCGGTGAGATATCAAGGCCCCAATCATATTCATCGAGGTTGAGCACAATGCTTTTAGCTGCAGTGGCCAAATTCTCTTCCATGGTGCCATCTTGAAAGCGTTTATATCCTTTAGGGAAAATAACGCGTTTGGCATAGGGGTCAATTAAAATCTTGCCAATTTCAACGTGGGAGGAGGCCGCTTTATAGGTACGAATGGCCTCACGTACGCGCCAGGCATAAATTTGCTCAGATTTAATGCCTAAAACCTTAACATGCCAGTAGTAGACGGAACGAAAAATCGGGGATGCTAGGGTGATAACTGCAGGATTGGGATCTTCCGGGTATTTAAATAGTAAGAGGTCCATTGCTGATGCGGCAGGACACCATACCGCGAAATTAACACCATCCTCTTCAATAGTGGGACCAAGAGCGCGACAATGACCGGCTTTGATGATGAAGTTGGGATTACCGTTTCCTTTATTATTCTGCAGTTTTTCTGTCATATCACGTTTAAAATCGACTGTTTTTAATTGCTTAAAGCGCTAAAGTTACCCCATTAATTTTGAATAAATCTCTTTTCATCAAAATGGGTCACTAAATCCCTCCATTTTAGCAAACTTTGTTTAATTTTGTGCAGATGCGCGCGGGCGCTCTTATTTGTGGCAAACTGTGCAGGTTAAGAATTTATAGCCTAAGGCTGCAAGTTTATTAGGCAGCCACAGATACTCAGGACAAATTATGAATCCGTGCAAAGATATAGCTTTAGGATCGATTAAAACTGCTACAGCAGATTTGGTCGGTAACAGCAATAAGCTGTTGACCTTGTGCCAACAGGCCAAGGAGCAGGGTAAGAAGTGGGTTTTCTTCCCCGAGCTGGCCATCACCGGTACCGATTGCCAGGACTTATTTTTAAATAAGGCTTTCAAGGTTAAGGCCAATCAGGCACTGCTTAATTTTGTCGCTCAGATCCCTGACGATCTGACCGTGGGTGTAGGTACTGCTTTAGCCGATACCTTTGGTGACGTTTTTGACGCTTATGTCTTTGCCAAGCGTGGCAAGATTGAAGCGATTTACTGCGCCCGTGGCTTTACCCGCGGCCCGATGGAATACCGTGGCCGTTACTTTGCCCCGGCCGAAGGCGAGCACGCGGTCTTTGATTTAAATGGCAAGGCCTATCATGATTGCAAGAATGGCATTGAGCTTGATGGCTTGAAGCTGGCCGTCGTTTTTGATGCCAACTTTGATAAGAAATTCAAGAAGGCCGATATCGCGATTTTCCCGTCCGCCCGCGTCTATGAGACCTATGCCATTCAGGCCGCGGCCGATGCTTTAACCGATCTCTCCGCGCGTAGTAAGGCGCTGTTGGTGGCCCCGAACCTGTGCGGTAATGAAAGCGGTGGGGCTATCTTAGATGGCGTGTGCATGATGGCCCGCAAGGGTGAGCTCTTAGTTAAGAGCAAGGCCTGCTTCTTTGCCGATGAAAAGTTAGTGACTATCGCCGATGGCGTGGTGCCGGCTGATGATTATTATGACGAGATGCTGCGTGCCGTGGCCTTGGGTGTCGATGACTTCATGTACAACAGCAAGGGTCATGGCTTTGCCTTATCGCTCTCCGGCGGTGCCGACTCTGCTCTGTGCGCCACTAGCGTGGCTTTAGCGCAAATCTTGGCCTTAAATGAGTTAGGTGCCAAGGCCTATGCCGATCGCGTTGCCAAGGTAGGCTTTAACTTCCCGCAGTGTGAAGGTGACATCGTCTCCTACGTCAAGGAAGTGGTGATGCCGCAGATGTTGGTTACCGTCTATCAAGGCTCGGATAACTCCAGCGATATTACCCGCAATGCCGCCCG
>JAHLFG010000030.1 GCA_018883895.1 Candidatus Anaerobiospirillum merdipullorum | reverse complement strand
AACTTGGATCAACATTCCGCGGTGCCTGTTTCCTGATAAGCGCAGTCCCCTGCGGGACTTAGGCTAGTCAACCTGGGCTTAAAGCTCTGCAGCTTCAAGCCCCCGCCTCTTTAGGCGGGGGTAGTTGACTGGGATAGGGGGTAGGTATTTGCATAAACATCTTGGAAAGATAGGGCCAATTTACTACCCATAGTTTAGCAAGAAAGTTTAATTTTGGCGGTGGCTAAATGTAAAAGCCCCCTTCACTGGCGCATATTAGGCGGGAAAGCGACGGGGCCTTAATTTTAGCTTGCTAAGGCCCCGATAAGTTAACGGTTAAATTATCTTATTGTTCCGTGGTTTTCTTAACCGTACGGCGCCGGGTGGGGGTAGGTTTAATGGTGCGTAAGGTCTTGCCCACATAGATCTGGCGCGGACGGCCAATGCGGCTTTCGGGCATTTCCTGCATCTCATTCCAGTGTGAAATCCAGCCAATGGTACGAGCAATGGCAAAGATCACGGTGAACATTGAAGTCGGAATGCCGATGGCATTTAAGATAATGCCAGAATAGAAGTCCACATTGGGGTAGAGATGGCGCTCAATGAAGTACTCATCTGACAGCGCAATCTTTTCCAGCTCAGTGGCTACGTCCAAGATCGGGTGATCTTTGATATGCAACTCATTGAGCACTTCATGGCAGGTCTCACGCATCACCACAGCACGCGGATCATAGGTCTTATAAACGCGATGACCAAAGCCCGACAGGCGGAAGGGATCGTTTTTGTCCTTGGCGCGGGCAATGAACTCCGGGATGCGATCGGCGGTGCCGATTTGCTCGAGCATGCGCAAGCAGGCCTCGTTGGCACCACCATGGGCAGGTCCCCATAAGGAGGCGATACCGGCGGCGATACAGGCATAGGGGTTGGCCCCTGATGAGCCTGCTAAACGTACCGATGAGGTGGAAGCGTTTTGCTCGTGATCGGCATGCAAAATAAAGATGCGGTCCAAGGCCTTGGCAATCACCGGATTGACTTTGTAGTCCTCTGCCGGGGTGGCAAACATCATGTGCAAGAAGTTGGCGGCGTAATCAAGATCGTTACGCGGATACATGAAAGGCTGACCTACGGAGTATTTATAGGCCATGGCAGCGAGCGTTGGCATCTTGGAGATGAGGCGCAACATGGTGGTCTCACGATGCTCAGGGTCGTAAATATCCAGATTGTCGTGATAGAAGGCCGAGAGTGCACCGGCAATACCGCACATAATGGCCATAGGGTGTGAGTCGCGGCGAAAGGCTTGGAAGAGTGAATTAATCTGCTCGTGAATTAAGGTATGGTGTTTGACCTTGTATTCAAACTCATCATACTGTGCCTTGGTGGGCAATTCGCCTTTAAAGAGCAAATAGCAGGTTTTTAAGTAATTGGCCTTAGTCGCCAATTGGTCAATCGGGTAACCGCGGTAGAGCAAGATGCCCTTGGCGCCATCAATAAAGGTGATGCGCGAGCTACAGGCGGCAGTGGAAACGAAGCCCGGGTCATAGGTGAAATAGCCTTCCTTGCCCAAAGCACGGATGTCGATGACCTCAGGGCCCATGGTGCCCTTTAAAATAGGGAGCTTAATTGGCTCGCGCCCGGGAATATGTAGTTCTGCATATTTAACAAATTCAGGATTTACATCGGGCATGGAACCTCCTTCGGGCGTAAAGTAAAAAATTCGCACTTTCATCACTATATACTTTTTACGCTGTGATGCAAAACAAAGAAGAGTGAGTAAGGACAAGTTTTGCACAAAAAGCGTGCTTAAGGCTATAATCACTGCCTTAGCGCCAAGGGACAGACTACAATGCTCTGCAAGATACGATACAGACGAGATTTGTGATGGAACAGAAAATTCTGCTGACTGAATGCTCCGATGCGGTGGGGCTGATTGCCCGCGTGACCAGCATTTGCTTTAAGTACAACTTCAATATTGTGCATCAAGATCAATTTGCCTCCGAAGATGGCCGTTTCTTTATGCGCACGGTACTCTCCGGCATCTTTGCTAATGAAGATAATTTTTTAAGTGAAATTCGCCAAGTTTTACCTCCAGATGCCAAAGTACGCTTAAACGGCCAACAAAAGCGGCGTTTGGCAGTCTTAGTGACCAAGGAAGCCCATTGCTTAGGCGATATCCTGATGAAGGCTTACTCGGGAGCTTTAAACGCCGAGATTGTGATGGTGGCCGGTAATTATCCGGATCTGGGCGACTTAGCTCGCCGCTTTGACATTCCCTTCCACTTAGTCTCTCATGAAGGCATTTCCCGGGAAGAGCAGGAAAGACGCATGTGTGAGGTGATTGATGCCGCCAACCCCGATTATGTGGTCTTGGCCAAGTATATGCGCATCTTGTCGCCTAAGATGGTAGCGCATTATCCCTTGGGCAAGCTGATTAACATTCACCACTCCTTCCTGCCAGCTTTCATTGGCGCTAAGCCCTATCAGCAGGCCTTTGATCGCGGCGTGAAGATCATTGGTGCCACGGCGCACTTTGTCACTGACAATTTGGATGAAGGGCCGATTATTGAGCAGGATGTCATCAAGGTAAATCACCGCTATGATGCTGCCACCATGGCCAAGGCCGGACGTGATGTGGAGCGCTTGGTGTTAATGCGCGCTTTAAATAAGGTGCTTGATGATAAGGTCTTTATCCATGGCAATAAGACCGTAGTGTTTTAGTATAAGCGTAAGCTAAAAATATTCCCCGCTTAGCTTTAAGTTTAAGCGGGGGTTATCTCTGAGCGTTAATTACGGTGCCAAACGTTGCGTGCTCCATGAGCCATCAGGCTCCTTGGTGTACATGAAGCGATCGTGCAGGCGATTGACGCGCCCCTGCCAGAACTCCACGCTATCAAAAGTTACGCGAAAACCGCCCCAGAAAGTGGGAAGCGGGATTTCCCCATCTTTAAACTTCTGCTTTAATTCCATGAACTTACTTTCAAGTAAGGAGCGGGCAGAAATACGTGAGGATTGATGTGAGGCCCAGGCGCCAATCTGACTGTCACGCGGTCTACTCTTAAAGTAGGTGACCGATTCGGCCATCGACATCTTGACGGCGGTGCCGGTAAAGATTACTTGCCGTTCTAAGTAATACCACGGAAAGAGAATAGAGACTTTCGGGTTGTCGGCAATGTCATGGGCTTTGCGGCTACCAAAATTGGTGTAAAAGACCAGGCTCTTATCGTCATAATTTTTAAGTAGCACCATGCGCGAATGCGGTTGTCCCTGAGCATTGACCGTGCTGACCACCATGCCGTTGGGATCATAAAGTCCGGCATCAATGCATTCTTTTAGCCATTTTTCAAATAAAGCAATCGGCTCTGAGGTCAGATCTTTTTCGTCCAGACCTCCCATGGCATAGCTACGACGTAGCGGCGCAACATCAATCATCCGTGCAAACCTCCGTAAACTGTCACTAAAAAGCAGGTATTTTTTAAAAAGTCGATAGGCATCACTAAAGCGTTTTATTATAACTATGCTTTTAGATGGTAGAATAACGCAGATTTTGCGTACAGGTAGCCCTGTAGGGCCATTCTTTTTTAGTTTTTAGTTTTTTAGTTGAAGAATCAAAGTAAGGTTTGTCATGGCTAATTTAAAACTCGCGTTGGTTATCAATTGTGGCAGTACTTCCGTTAAGTTCGCCATCATGGATCCGGCCGACGGTCACGTCTATTTAAGCGGTATCGCTGAGGCCCTAGGTCTGCCTGAGGCTTGCATTTCTTGGCGTTTTGGTGAGGAAGCAAAGCAGAAAGCCAACATTCCGGGTGCCAATCACGGTCAGGCTTTAGATTACTTAGTGCAGAACATCTTAGCGCCGCATCCTGATCTGTTACAGGCTATTGTGGCCTGCGGTCATCGTATCGTGCACGGTGGTGAGTTCTACAGCGAGCCTACCTTAGTTGATGACACTGTGGTAGAAAACATTCGCAAGGTTATTCCGTTTGCGCCGTTACACAATCCGGCTCATATCTTGGGTATTGAAGCTGCCCGTAAGTCCTTCCCGAACATTCCGCATGTGACGGTATTTGATACCGCTTTCCATCAGAGCATGCCGCCGGTGGCTTATCGCTTTGCTATTCCGGAAGAGTACTACAAGGAAATGGGTATCCGTCGTTATGGCGCCCACGGTACTTCTCATCAGTACTTATCGCAGCAGGCCGCTGAATACTTAGGCAAGAAGGTTGAGGACGTCAATCTCATTACTTGCCACTTAGGTGGTGGCGCTTCCGTTTGCGCCGTCAAGGGTGGCAAGTGCGTCGATACTTCGATGGGTTTAACTCCGCTAGATGGTTTAATTATGGCTACCCGTACCGGCTCGATTGATCCGTCGGTGGTGTTCTTCTTATGTGAGCGTTTAAACATGAGCGCTCAAGAAGTGCAGGAAATCTTCAATAAGAAGTCCGGCCTGTTAGCCTTATCTGGCGTGTCCTCTGATATGCGTCCGATTTGTGAAGGCTATGAGAAAGGTGATGAGAAGTGCGTCCTGGCGATGGATGCCTTCTGCTATCGCTTAGCTAAGTTCATCTCTTCTTACTATGTGCCGCTTGGCCATGTCGATGCCATCGTCTTCTCCGGCGGTATCGGTGAGAACTGCTGGGAAGCTCGTAAGATCACTTGTGAGATGTTAAAGGAGTGCCTGGGCGTTGAACTTGATGAAGAGCTCAACGAGCGTGCTTTAGCCCGCTTAGGCTTCGAGGGTGGCTTGATCTCGACCCCCAACTCCAAGGTCAAGGTCTACATGATCCCGACTAATGAAGAGTTAATGATTGCCCGTTCGGCTTTCAAATTCCTCTAATCTAAGTTTAAGCAGTAGTTAAACTTTAAGCAGGCGCCATGATGGCGCCTGTATTGTCTGGGCTGCAGAAAACAAAAGTCGTTGGGGCCCTAATTAACGCGTGTAGCGTCCTAGAAGAGAGGCTCTTAAAGTAACCTTAAGCGCAAAAACGCCGCTTTATTTAAGGTTAAGTTCCTGTTTTGATCTTTTATCCTAACTTACTTAAGTAAGCCTGCGGGCATTTTTTGTAGACACGGTTAATGGTTAGGGCTTGAGCGGGGCATTTGCTATAATCAGGGGTGAGCTGACAATTTTCTAACGCAGCGCAATGCTGTGATGAGGAGCAGATATTGGCACAGTCCAAACAAAATGCCGCGCCGCAACCTGATAAGCAAAGCGCGCAGGCTAAGTTTTATCCCATTATTTTAAGTGATACCGCCGATCAAGCGGCCACCAGTTTCTTGCGTGGTTATCGTTTGTTTTGGCCTTTTTTACGCCCATTTTGGCCGATGGCCTTATTGGGGATTGTCTTGACCATTCCGGTAGGAGCGCTCGATGCCGTCATCGCCGCTTTCTTAAAACCCTTTACTGATCAGGTGATGGTGGCCCAGAAGGCTACCTTTGCCGCCTATGTCCCGGCGGTCATTATCGTCTTTACCTTAGTGCAAGGCATCTTTATCTACCTCTCTTCGCTCATTAACGGCTGGGTCGGAGGCAAGATTAACTTACTTATGCGTACCAAGCTGTACCATAAGCTCCTGTCCTTTGATACGAGCTTTTATGATGCCAACAATTCAGGTAGCGTGATCTTTCGCTTCTACAATGATGCCGAATCTGCTTCGCGGGGACTTATCTCGAATATTAAGCTCTTTTTAACCAAGCTGTTTTCGTCCATCTCTTTGTGCGCGGTCTTGCTCTACAATTCATGGGAGCTTTTTTGCTGCGCCATTGGCGTCTTGGTGTTTTTAATTTTGCCTTTGCGCATTGTGCGCCGCCGCATCAAGAAGATTATTGCAAGATCAGTGCAGGGTAATACCTCCATTATCACGCTCTATAACGAAACCACGCAGGGCAATCGCGTGATTAAGGCTTTTTCGTTGCAAAACTTAATGAAAAAGACCTTTCAAGAGCGCGCGGATTTTATCTTCCGCATGAATATTAACTTAGTGCGTGATACCAACTGGCTGTCGCCGGTAATGCATTTGGTAAGTGCGATTGGTGTGGCCTTAGTGCTTTACTTTGGCTTGCATTTAATTCTCACCGGTCAAATTACCTCCGGCTCCTTTGTGGCTTTCTTGGCAGCTCTCATCATGCTCTATACGCCGCTTAAGACCATTGGTAATAATTTCATCTCGGTGCAGCAGGCCTTGCTGGCTTTAGATCGCATCTATCAATTGCTCAATTACCATTCCTTTGAAGAAGAGAGCGCTGAGGGTAAGCAGACCTTAGAGAGTATTAAGCAGGGTATTGAGTTTAAGGATGTGCACTTTTCCTATCGTGCCGATCGCGAGATCTTAAAGGGAGTTTCCTTTAAAGTCCCTGTGGGCCGTAAGCTGGCCTTAGTGGGTAACTCCGGTGGCGGTAAGACCACGGTGTGCTCGTTAATTCCGCGCTTATATGATATTGATGCCGGCTCCATTACCATTGATGGGGTGGATATTCGTGACTTTACCTTAGAGTCGTTGCGCTCACAAATTGCGGTGGTTTTCCAAGACAGTTTCCTCTTCCAAGGCACCATTCGCGATAACATCACGTGCGCCAAGCCCGATGCTACCGATGAGGAAATTGCGCAGGCTTTAGAGCGGGCTTATCTTACGGACTTTGTGGCCAGCCTCAAGGATGGCATTAACACGCAAATTGGTGAGCGTGGTATTTCGCTCTCGGGCGGGCAAAAGCAGCGTATTTCGATTGCCCGTGCCTTGATTCGTAATGCGCCGATCGTGATTTTGGATGAGGCGACCTCTGCTTTAGACAACAAGTCAGAAAAGGTCGTGCAACAGGCCTTAGATGAGTTAATGCGTGGTCGTACCACCATCGTGATTGCTCACCGCCTGTCGACTATTCGTGATGCCGATGAGATCTTGGTGGTCAATGACGGTTTGATTGTCGAGCAGGGCACGCACGAGGAATTATTGCGCAAGGGTGGTGCCTATGCTGCCTTGTATATGTCGCAGTTCAAATCCCGTGAAGATGAGATTGCTGACATCAATAACCTGACGCAAGGGCAGGATTTAGCTCAAGGCTAACATCTAAGACGGCGGCTTAAGGTCGCCGTTTTTCCCTTAAACATCATCAAAAGACGCGTTGCGACATAACGCATGGGGCATGGCCACAAGCCATATCTCTTTGGCTAAGGTCTATGTAAAACTTGCGTTCTTGGGGGGGATTAAAGAGGCTTGCAAGCGATGGTCGGCGATAAAGGATTTGAACCTTCGACCCCTTCGTCCCTAACGAAGTGCGCTAACCGGACTGCGCTAATCGCCGACTTGCTTGAACGGCGCACATGATAACTAAAAACTGCGCGCCTGTAAAGCCATTTTTTAGATTTCGTGAGATACAAATAAAATGTGCGGTAATTTATGACTGAGTGTGACTTAATTTACAAAAAATTAGTTAATCTTTTGAGGGGCCTCACAGAACGTAATTGCAATGAATTTGTACGCCGTAAAGTGAGAATTAGATCGAAGTAAAACGCCTACCTCCCCGCTATAATTTTCCCCGCTATAGCGCCACTGTAGTCGCGTTTAAGTCTGTATAAAAAGCACTGGATGCAGTATACGAAGACTTGATGGCACGCCATAAAGATGCGTTTTAAAGCACAGTAGGGCGTAGTTTGCCGTAAGGCATCGGCAACATAAACTGTACGTTTATTAAATAGCGCAGAACCATTTTTAACGGTAAGTACACAAACGGAGGACGGCAGTTCATCTTTACTTTAAGAAGTAAGGAACTTCATGCCGTGATTTAATGAAGATAGAACACAACCTCGATGAGGGGATATTTCAGACTGAAGTTAACGGCTATAAGGCCTTAGTTAAATTCACGGTCGCTAATGGCAGCCTCGATATCCGCAAAACCATTGTCCCTAAGGAAATTGGTGGACGTGGAATTGCCTCAGCCTTAGTAAAGGAGGCTTATGATTATGCGCAACATCAGAATTTGCGCTGTCTGGCTACCTGCTCTTATGCGGTGACTTGGCTGGCCCGCCACCCGGAGTATAACGGTATGCCCAGTCCTGATTATGTTGAGGGAGCCTGCGCGCTCTAAGTTCAGGCCAGTGTGCGGCTACTTAAATCACTGCTCTTTGTCAGTGCCGGTTGTTTGGTGGCTGCACTCATCTGCCAATTTACCCTGCACCTGCTACAAGCATGGGTAAATATTTCGGCTTCGCTTCCATATGGTCTATATCAAACTAGCGCCACCGGTGCGCCTTATGCGCGCGGTGAGCTAATCTTAACTTGTCTGCCTCCACCGGCAGCTCAGCTTGCCAATGAACGCTCTTATGTCACCGTGGGATCGTGTACCGCCCGCACTGCGCCGGTGGGCAAATACATTGTGGCAATTCCCGGCGATAGGGTAGAGATCTCGCTACAGGGAGTGCGCGTAAATGGGCACTTACTGCCAAACAGTCAACCCTCCACGGTCGACGGGCAGGGTCTGCCGTTACAACCTGCCTTTTTGCATACCATTTTGCAAGATGGTGAATATCTGCTGTTGAATCCTTTATTGCAATCCTTTGACAGCCGCTATTGTGGCATTGTGCGCGCCGAGCTCTTTGTGGCACGTTTAAAAGCGCTATGGGTATTAGAGTAGGAGGAAAAGAAGCGTAAGTTTTGGTAAGTTAGGCTGTAGGCGCCCACAAGAAGCAGGCAGTCTGGAGGATGACTGCCTGCCTAACGCTTTGCATTCTGTGCAAGCTTGCCGACTAGCTAAAACAAGTGCTTATATCCGCGTCGGCAACGCACCGCGTCAATAGCGGTACCGCTTATTGTGACGTTTCACAGTTAAGCTCCTGTGGCAATATCTTGCGTAGTGTCTTTCTTATCCTCTTTATCAGAGCTGTTGTGGGCCAGCAGTTGTTGGATGTGGTCATATGCTTGTAACGAACGCTGGGCCACTAAGGATGCCGAGCTAAATGTCACTGGCAATTCGTTGACCTTGGCATTAGCAATTGAACCATCGGCCGTCCGTTGATAAAGCTTGGCCAAACTATCGCGTCCTTTGCAGTAATCGCAAGGAGCAACGCTCTGCAATACCAGTTCATGCTGCGGGAGCGGAGCAGGCTCAGGTTCAGGCACGGGCTCCGGATCTGGTTCAGGCTCCGGCTCTGGCTCGGGTTCAGGCTCCGGCTCCGGTTCAGGCTCGGGTTCTGGCTCTGGCTCCGGTTCGGGTTCGGGTTCAGGGCGCTCCTCTACAGTAAGCGTACCGGATTCAACGTCATATTCGTAGTTTTTATCTAGACCATCAGCTTCATATCCTAGCTCATGCTCTCCTGCCTCTTCAGAGTCTTCTGGATATACAACGTGACCGTTAAAGTCTTCTAGGCTTTCTCCCGGGGCGAAATTAAGATCCTCATCATTGATGCCCACGTCAGGGATAGGATCACCTTCATTAATCGTGGCATCATCAACGATAATCGTTCCTAATTGGCGTTTATTAATCTTAAT
>JAHLFG010000029.1 GCA_018883895.1 Candidatus Anaerobiospirillum merdipullorum | reverse complement strand
AACCTCAGGCAGTATGCAATTTTATTGCTTGGCCGCTGGACCAGTGGCGACAGCTCGCTGATACTGACCCCATTAGGGATCTTGAACGAGAAGGAAGCCCACACCTCTTAAGGTGGGGGAGTAGGTCACTTAAGCCGTTTCTATAAAACACCAAATAAGGCCATGGCGTCATCTTTGGCAGGAGTTAAGCTACCCTAACGATTTTTTTGTTGCCCAGGGGGCATTTACTTTAAGCTTCTTTTTTGGTGCAGGCAGGTGGGAGCATACAGTTTTGGTACAATGGCGGCGCGCTACTTGAGATCGTCAGGAGGGAAGCTTAATCATGGCTTTAGAGCAGAATTATAAGAAACTAGTCCTCATGGCCGGCTTTGCTTCGGTGGGGACGGCGCTTACCCTGATTGTGATGAAACTTATCGTCTGGGTGTTTAGCGGATCTTCAAGTGTGTTGGCCTCCTTAATGGATTCCACCATTGATTTGGGAGCTTCGTTTATTAATTTACTGGCCTTACGCTTTGCCATTGCGCCGCCTGATAAAGAGCATCGCTTTGGCCATTATAAGGCGGAGGCTTTGGCTTCCTTATGTCAGGCCGCCTTTATTGGCGGTTCGGCCTTTTTCTTGGTAATTCACGGCAGTGAGCGTTTATTAACGCCCCATCCGATTGCCCATGTCGATGCCGCCATTTTCGTCTCGGCCTTGGCCATCGTCATAACCTTACTCTTAGTGGCCTTTCAGACCGTGGTGTGCCGTTTAACCCAAAGTCAGGCCATCGGAGCCGATCGCTATCACTATCTGTCCGATGTGCTGTTAAATGCCGGTGTGATTGTGTCCTTAATTTGTACCCGCTTGGGCTATCTGTGGGCCGATGGCTTGTTTGCCGTGCTTTTAGGTTTATATATCTTCAAAGGCTCGGTACATATTGGCAGGACGGCGGTGTCGACCTTACTTGACCGTTCGATGACGTCGCAAGAGAATATGCAGGTGCTTGAGGCCATTGCGGCCGTTAAGGGCGTCGATTCCATACACGATTTAAGGACCAGACGCGCAGGACCCTGCTGCTTTATTCAATGCCATTTGGTGATGTCCCCGGATATTTCCTTACATCAGGCTCATCATATCGCCACCGAGGCCGAGGAGGCCGTGCGCAAACTTTTTCCGGAGGCGGATATCACCATGCATATGGAGCCGGATGAAAGTGATACTTATCGCGATATGCAATTTGTCGATCGCACGGTCTGTGCGGTGGATTACACCCCGCTAAAGCAACGGCAAGAAAAAGTAGCAGATTCTTCCGCGGCTAAAGTTAAGGATGAGGATAAAGCGCCGGAGCAAACGCCTGCTGATAGGGAAGCTACAGGTAAAGATGTAAGCGCTTAAGCGTCATGCTTTATAATCGTAAGATACCATCGCCATAGGAGAGAGTGCAGTATGGAAAACGCACAGGCCAAGGCCCTTTGGGCCGAGATTTGCGCTGAAGCGCAAGCAATACAAGCGCGTGAGCCGATGCTTACGGAGCTCTTGCATCATGCAATTTTAGATTGCCGTGATTTGGCCGATGGTTTGGCCCGTCTGATAGCGGCTCGTTTGGCTAATGCCGTCTTGGGGCGGGAGCCACTCTATCAGATGTGCATTAGCGCCTATCGTGAAGATGACATTATTGAGGCGGTGTGTGCGGATTTTCGTGCGGTCTGTGCCCGTGATCCGGCCTCGGCGCAATTGACTATTCCCTTTTTATATTTAAAAGGGGCGCATGCCTTGGAGGCCTGGCGCGTGGCGCACTTTTTATATACCCGTGGCCGGGTGGATGTGGCGCGCTATCTGCAAAGTGTCATCTCCGATGTCTTTGCCGTCGATATTCACCCCGCAGCACGCATCGGTAAGGGCATTATGTTTGACCATGCCACTGGCATCGTCATCGGTGAAACTGCGGTGGTGGGGGATAATGTCTCCATTTTGCAGGATGTCACCCCAGGTGGTACCGGTAAGGAAAATGGTGATCGCCACCCTAAGGTGGGCAGTGGCGTGATGATCGGCGCAGGCGCAAAGGTCTTGGGTAACATACAAATTGGTGAGGGCGCAAAGATTGGCGCAGGATCGGTGGTCTTACATGCGGTGATGCCGCATACCACGGTAGCCGGCATTCCGGCACGCGTGGTGGGCAAGCCGCGCGAGGCTGAACCTGCCCTGGCGATGGATCAGGAATTGGACAATGCCAATTTGCAAGATTGGTGTACCTTAGGTTGCGGCATTATTTGCAAAAAAGACGTCTAGACAGGGCCTAAAAAACTGATATATAAGCCGTTGCCGGCAGTTAAATTTATGCACATTCAGGCAACGTCTTTTTATGCTTTAGATCACATTTTTTGCTAAAATGGGATCAATCTCGCTGTATTTAATGCGGAGTCTGCATGCAAATAAGTGATCTCCTCAATAAAGACTGTGTCTCCTTACTAGATTCCCTTCCGGATAAAACGGCAGTTATTAACCATTTGGTGGATTTAGTGGCTTCTTCAGGTTGCCTGTGCGACAAGGAGAAGTTTAGACAGGATGTTTTTGCCCGTGAAGCACAAGGATCGACCGGTTTTGGTGAAGGAGTGGCCATTCCGCATGCCAAAAGTGATGGGGTGGCGCGCCCGGGTTTGGCAGCCTTGGTGGTGAAATCCGGGGTGGATTTTGACGCCTTTGACGGGCAGAAAGTAGAGCTCTTTTTTATCATCGCCTCGCCGCATCAGGCTTCCGATGCGCATTTAGATGTACTGGCGCGTTTATCGACCTTGCTCATGGATGAAAGTTTGCGCCAAAAGTTAAAGCAGGCACAATCGGCCGATGATTTACTTGCCATGATTGATAATGCCGAGCGGGCGCATATGGCACAAGAGGCGCAAGCGCAGGAAGTAGCGACCGCGGAGCAAAGTGCTGGGCAAAGCGCGGCGGCGCAAATTAGCTCGGGAGATGATAATGCTGCGGCCTATTATGATTTGGTGGCCGTGACGGCCTGCCCGGCGGGTTTATCGCATACCTATATGGCAGCAGAGGCGCTTGAGCAAAAGGCGCGAGAGCTTGGCATTAAGATTAAAGTTGAAGCCGATGGGGCCGCGGGCAATCGCAATCGTCTGCTCCCTGAGGATATTGCCCATGCCAAAGCGGTGATTGTAGCGGCCGATCGCGCAGTGGAAATGGATCGCTTTATCGGCAAGCCGATGGTGCGGGTAGGCGTGGGTGAGGGCGTCCATCATCCGGAAAAATTAATTCAGCGGGCGCTGAGTAGCAAATGCCCGGTCTATCGCGCCGGTGGCATGCTGGAAACCTCCTCGGTGCCGATGCGCTTATATCGCCATTTAATGAGCGGTCTTACCTATTTATTGCCGGTGGCGGCGACGGCCGGTATTGTTTCGGCGGTGGCCCGTTTGGATGTGTTAAAAGACAGTAGCACCGGGCTGTTTCTCGATACCATCGGCTATAGCTTAGGCACCTTACTCTTTCCGATTTTAAGTGCCTTTATTGCCTTTTCCATTGCTGGCCGTACTTCCTTGGTGGCGGGTTTTACCGGCGGCGTGATGGCCGATATGGCCGGGGCTGGCGTGGTCGGTGCGCTCTTAAACGGTTTTATCGGCGGTGGGGCCGCCTTTTTACTTACTAAGATCGCCGCACGCTTCTTAAAGGGCCATGATGCGATGTTTGCACTCTTGGTTTATCCCTTATTAGGCGCGACCATTACCACCGTCTTTGCCCAATATGTCACTAGTCTGCCGGCGGCCTTTATCGACAATTGGATAGAAAACTTTATCATCAACGCGCCCTTGCCCATTTTGATGGTGCTCGGGGCAGTCTTAGCCGGCATGATGTCGGCAGATATGGGCGGTCCCTTTAATAAAGTGGCCTATGCCACCGGGGTCTTATTGCTCGCCGATTGTTTGCCCGAAAACGGCCCGGGTAGTATGGTTATGGCAGCGGTGATGGCAGGCGGTATGGTGCCGCCCTTAGCCGCGGCTTTGGCCTCAGGGCTCTTGGGGCGACATTACTTTAGTAAAGAAGAGCGTAAACACAGTGCTGCGGCCGCCATTAAGGGTTTGATGTTTATCACTGAAGGGGTGCTCCCCTTCCTGATTGCCAAACGCATGCGCCTTGCCTGTATCTTAGGATCGGCGGTAGCCGGTGCCCTTGCTACCGGACTTCATTGTGGTTTGTGTGCCCCGCACGGTGGCATCTTTATTGTGCCCTTGGCACAAAATCCTTTGGGTTATCTCTTTGCGTTGGCGATGGGAACCTTGATGGGGGCACTGTGCTTTGTCTTTTTCCGCCGGCAATTGCATCACGTAGCCAAGCGCAGTAAGGGGCAAGAGCCCCCTTTATCTGCAGACTAATTTAAGCCGCGCAATTGCGAGAGTACGCTGTCCATGCGCTCGCGCCAGGTTTGTAGCACCTCGCGCAAATGCGAGTTTTCCTCTTTAAGCTCAATCATGGAGCGGCGCAATTGCGCCAGCTCCTGACCTTGGGTGGCAATGACCTTATCTTGGGCGCTTAAGATAGAGCTCAGCTCCAGGCAGATTTGCTTAATCTCCTCCAATTGCGCCAGCAATTTTTGCTCGCGCGGAGACATGGGCAAAGTTTGTGCGGTGATTTGATCTTGCATGAGCGCTTAAGCTCCCTGATGGCCAACTTCTGCCTTAGAGTATATAGCGGCTTAAGTCCTCGTTTTGCACTAAGTCGGACAAATGTTCATCGACGTAGGCGGCATCAATGACCACCTTGGTGCCAGGATTGTCCGGGGCATTAAAGGACACGGTCTCTAAGAGTTTTTCCATTAAGGTATGCAGTCTGCGGGCACCAATGTTTTCGGTACGCTCATTTACCATAAAGGCATCTTCGGCAATGCGTGCGATGGCATCGTCGGTAAACTCAATTTCCACGCCTTCGGTGGCCAGCAGATGCTGATATTGCTTGGTTAGCGACGCATGCGGCTCACGTAAGATGCGCTCAAAGTCGGCCGTGGAGAGGGCCTTTAACTCCACGCGAATGGGCAGACGACCTTGTAGCTCCGGGATTAGATCGGAGGGCTTGGCCATCTGGAAGGCACCGGAGGCAATAAAGAGAATATGATCGGTGCGCACCATGCCGTACTTGGTGGAGACCTGACAGCCTTCAATTAAAGGCAAGAGATCGCGCTGTACACCCTGACGGGACACCTCAGCCCGGCCGGCGGCATTATTGTCACCACAAATCTTGTCAATTTCATCGATAAAGACGATACCGTGATTTTCCACCAAGTTAATCGCCTCGGCGGTTAAATCATCAGTCTTAATGAGCTTTTCGGCCTCTTCGGTGGTGAGCTCACGCAGCGCATCTTTAATCTTCATCTTGCGCATCACAGTACGACCGGCACTCATATTGTCAAAGAGCGATTGCAATTGATTGTTCATCTCTTCCATCGCGCTGCTACCGCCGATGATATTGAAGGTCGGGCCGCGATCGGCGGTACGAATGGAGATCTCCTTGTCATCAAGCTCGCCTTCGCGCAATTTCTTGCGGAAAATTTGCCGCGTATTGTTATGCGCCTTTTCCTCTTCGGTAGCGGAAGGCGCGGGCAAGAGGGCATCTAAAATGCGCTCTTCGGCCGCATCCATGGCCCGATGACGATTCTTGGAGATGGCCTGTTCGCGCACCATCTTCATTGCCACGGAGGTCAAATCACGGATGATGGAATCAACTTCCTTACCCACATAGCCCACCTCAGTGTATTTGGTCGCTTCTACCTTAATAAAGGGAGCATGGGCCAGGGTGGCCAGGCGGCGGGCAATTTCAGTCTTACCCACACCGGTAGGGCCTATCATCAAAATATTCTTGGGGAAAATTTCTGCCCGTAAGGACGGTTCAATCTGCATGCGGCGCCAGCGATTGCGTAAGGCCAAGGCTACGGCCTTCTTGGCCTCGGACTGCCCAATGATAAAGCGGTCTAATTCGCTGACGATCTCGCGCGGGGTCATTTCACTCATAAAAAACTCAACTTAACTTAATAGTCAATGGTTTCAATGACTTGATTTTGATTGGTAAAGACACAGATATCGCCGGCTATGGCCAGGGATTTTTGCACAATGGTCTTGGCATCCATATCTGTGTTGTAAAACAGAGCACGTGCGGCAGCGAGCGCATAATTGCCGCCTGAGCCGGTGGCTAAGATATCATCGTCCATGCGCACCACATCGCCGTTGCCGGTAATCATAAAGGAGGCATTTTTGTCGGCGACAATCAAGATGGCTTCAAGCTTGCGTAAGGTTCTATCGGTACGCCAGCTCTTGGCCAGGGAGACGCAGGCGCGCTCTAAAATGCCCTGATGCTCTTCAAGCTTACTTTCAAATAAATCAAGCAGCATAAAAGCATCGGCAGTGGAGCCGGCAAAGCCGGCTATCACTCTACCTTTAAATAAACGCCGTACTTTTACTGCATTGGCCTTAAGCACGGTGCTCTGGCCCATGGTGACTTGGCCGTCACCGCCGATAGCGACGGTATTGCCGCGTCTTACTGATACAATTGAGGTCATATTAAATCCTGTGCTGTTTTAGGGCAGATCGGTAAGTGAACACTGTGTGACCAAGCCCTTATCTGCTAAAGTGGCAAAGGCGCTGCGCGCCGCATCACGATCTTTAAACGGTCCGACGGCAAGCACAATCTTGCCCTCTTGCTCTTTTACTTGTGAGCTGATGCCTTGGAAGGCAATCATCGCCTTGCGACTTTCTGCCTCCTGCGCACTGCCAAAACTGTCGCAGTACAAAATCGCCTGCGCAGCAGTAGGGGTGTCAGTAGCAGGGGGCGTGACCGTGGTGTCTGTAGGCGTGGCGGGCACGGCAGGGGCCGGGCTTGGGCTTACATTAGACTCAGGCTTTAGCGTGGCAAAAGGATCGTCACTTACCGCCGGGGCGCTTTGGCCTGAAGGCGGGGTTAAGCTGCCGCTTTGGCCTGCCGTACTGTCACTTGAGGACTCAGGCTCATTTAACATATTGACATAGTCATAGCGCTCGGCTGCCGGCTGTTGTACCGCAGTAGCGGGCGTCAGCTCGCCGCTTGCTTGCGCGGCGGGGGTGCTTTGGCTTGACGGTTGCTCTTCACTTAAGGAGAGCAAAAAGCTGACAAAGATCACCACAATGGCCATCATTGCGGCAAGCAGCAAAATCTTTTTTTGCCGTGTAGCGAGCTTAAACTGCACTTTGGAGCCTACCTTTTTCATGGGTAAAGTCCTTTTACATCTGTTCCATTACATTGATGCCTAAGAGATCCAAGCCCTGCTTTAACACGCGGGCGGTGAGATCACACAGGCTCAGGCGGCTTTGTGCTACTTCAGGAGCAATGCCTTCCTTTAAGATCGGGCAGGCTTCATAGAAGCGCATAAAGGTGCCGGAGAGTTCAAATAAATAGCTGCACAGTAAGTGCGGCATGGCCTTATCAGCCACTTGACGCACCGTCTCGGGGAAAGCGGTGAGTTTGGTCGCCAAGGCATTTTCCGCTTCCTCAGTTAAGACAATCGGTCCGCACTCTAAATTGGCCTTACGGAAGATGGAGCGAATACGGCTATAGGCATATTGTAAGTACGGGGCGGT
>JAHLFG010000028.1 GCA_018883895.1 Candidatus Anaerobiospirillum merdipullorum | reverse complement strand
TTTCAGTCCTTGCTTCAAGGACCCACACAGATTGTCTTATATCTCATTTTTAAAGAACTAACGCGTACCGCTTGAGGGTTTTGCGTTGTCCCCTTGCGTCAGGGAACGGGTGCACATTTTATAGAAGTTTTCCGCGTTGTCAAACAATTTTTACAAAATTTTTAAAAAATTTTGCTTCTCTTTGACCTATAAGCAATTTTTCAGGCTTAAATAACAAAGCCCGGCTGACGCCGGGCTCTAGGTTTTGCGATTAGTTTTTAGTTATTAGTTCCAAGGAATCGCGTTATACACTAAGGCAGCCACGATACCACCGATAATCGGGCCGACAATCGGCACCCAGGCATAACCCCAGTCACTATCACGCTTATTGTGAATCGGCATGCAGAAGTGGGCCAAACGCGGACCTAAGTCACGGGCCGGGTTAATAGCATACCCTGTAAGGCCGCCTAGCGACATACCGATGGACACGATGATGCCAAAGACGAGCAGGTAGTTCAGGCCACCGGCGATATTCGGCACCTGATTGATACCTAAGATGGCAAAGACCAGCACAAAGGTACCCACTGCCTCGGAAAGCACGTTTTGGCTATAGTGACGAATCGACGGTGCGGTGCAAAAGCAACCTAACTTAGTGTTCGGATCGTCGTGATCATTGAAATGATCGCGGAAGACGGCGAAGACTAAGCATCCGCCGGCAAAGCCACCGGCAATCTGGCAGATGATATAACCAGGCACCATCGACCAGGCAAAGGAGCCTTGTACGGCCAGCGCAATGGTTAAAGCCGGATTGAAGTGCGCACCGGAAGCCTTACCAAAGATAAAGGCCGGTAATAACACCGCAAGACCCCAGGCGATGGTGATAAGCACTACGCCTGAATTGCTATTGTGCATGCCGGATTTGCGCAAATTAACATTGGCACAAACGCCGCCACCTAACAAAATGAGGAGAGCTGTCCCCAAAAACTCAGCAATATAGGGCAGCATAGTTTATTCCTCTTCATCTTTAGCCCAACCATGAGCATAGGTTAAAGCCTTGCTCCAGCCCTTGAGCATCTTAGCGCGCTGCTTGGCATCAATCTTAGGTTCAAAAGTACGGTCAATGGCCCAGTTTTGAATCACCTCTTCTTGATTCTCCCAGTAGCCTACTGCCAAGCCTGCTAAGTAAGCAGCACCCATGGCAGTAGTCTCGACGCATTGCGGACGTAAAACCTTAGTACCGATAACGTCAGATTGAATCTGCATTAAGAGATTGTTGGCACTAGCGCCACCGTCAACCTTAAGAGCGCTTAAGGCAATGCCTGAGTCAGCCTTCATCGCCTCGATGACGTCATTGGTCTGATAGGCCAAGGACTCTAAGACCGCGCGAATTAAATGGCACTTATTCACACCACGGGTAATACCGACAATGGTACCGCGGGCATACTGATCCCAGTGCGGAGCACCTAAGCCGGTAAAGGCCGGGACGATATAGCAACCATTGGTGTCTTTGACCTTTGAGGCCATGTACTCGGTATCAGCAGCGCTATCGACCAGACGCATCTCATCGCGCAACCACTGAATGGCGGCACCGGCGACGAAAATCGAGCCTTCTAACGCATAGTAGACCTTATCGCCAATACCCCAAGCAATGGTGGTCACCAGGCCGTTCTTGGACAGCACCGGCTTTTCACCGGTATTCATCAACATAAAGCAACCGGTACCATAGGTGTTCTTGGCCTCACCGGGCTTAAAGCAGGTCTGACCAAAAAGAGCCGATTGCTGATCGCCGGCGGCACCAGCAATCGGGATTTCACCACCTAAGAAGGACGGATCGGAATTGCCATAGACACAAGAAGAAGGCTTAGGCGTAGGTAACATCTGCTTAGGGATATCTAATTCCTCTAAAATTTCGTCATCCCACTGCAAGGTGTTGATATTAAAGAGCATGGTACGCGAGGCATTGGAATAATCGGTCACATGCACCTTGCCCTTAGTCAGCTTCCAGATAAGCCAGGTATCGATGGTGCCAAATAAGAGATCGCCGCGCATGGCCATCTCGCGAGCACCTTCAACATTGTCTAAAATCCAGCGGATCTTGGTGGCCGAGAAATAAGCATCGATCACCAAACCGGTCTTGGCACGGAACTTATCGGTAAGCCCACGAGCCTTTAAATCATCACAAAAAGCCGAGGTACGGCGGCACTGCCACACAATGGCATGATAGACCGGCACGCCGGTATTCTTATCCCACACCACGGCAGTTTCACGCTGATTGGTAATACCAATGGCAGCGATATCGGCAGCCGTAGCATTTATCTTATTCATCGCCTCAACCGCCACACCGAGCATGCTAGCCCAAATTTCGTCAGCATCATGCTCCACCCAACCGGGCTTGGGGAAGTACTGCGTGAAAGGTCGTTGCGCCACGGAGCAGATATTACCTGCCTTATCAAATAAAATGCAGCGGTTGCTGGTGGTACCTGCATCAAGCGCCATTACATATTTTGCCATTGACTATCTCCCTATTTGATGGTGGTTAAAAAACTTATTTTGCTTTTTTACTAGTATTAACTTCGTAGCCCGGGGCATGTCCTGCCTTGTAGGATGCATCTAACAGATACAGCGGATGATAGGCCTTTTTCCCGGTGCCATTTTGCATCTGTAAACGACACAAATTGCACTCACAGACGCCTGCCGTAGCCGACGCCTCTTTAATTTGTTGTTTTAGTTCTGCGCCAATATTGGCTGAAATTGCAGCAGTTTCCTCCTTATAGCCATAGACACCTGAAAGCCCGCAGCATGGAGCTGTAAGTTGCTCCACTTTAAGCGCCGGAATCATAGACAAAAGTTTCATCGACGGCACGCCCATACCTTGTACCTTTAAGTGGCATGGCGTGTGGTGGACATAGCTTTGCGTTACCGGACCGAGGCCATCGTGCTTAAATTCGCCCTGTTCATCTAAGTACAATAAGTACTCACAGATCTCAAAAAGCTGCTGATTGTATGCTTCCACCTCTTTTTCCATATCAAAAAGCTCAGCATATTCTTGCTTTAAGAACAAGGAGCAGGTGGTGCAGGTCGTAACAATATCAATTCCACGTTTGGCGTAATCCGCTAAGATGGCGGTATTAATTTTGGCGTGATCTTCGACCTTGTCTAAATAACCGCATGACAAAAGCGGCGAGCCACAGCACTTCAGGCGCTTATCGATAAGTACCTCAACCCCTTGGTAATTTAGGATTTTAACTACCAACTCGCCTAATTCAGGCTCGTTGTAATTGACATAGCAGCCAGGGTAGAAGAGCACTTGCCGCTTAAACGGCCCGTTTTGCTTTATCTCCTTAAAGCGCTTGTAGAAGCTTGCCCCGGCATACTGCGGGAAGGGCGCCTGCGGATTTAAGCCCATCATCTTGACAAGCTTTAAGCTACAGCCCACCTTCATACCGATGTTAGCAAGCTTAGCTCCCACGGCAGTGGTCGACATTAATTTACCCAATTCTTCATTACGCGATAAAAGCTTATCGTTTAAAGGATGGGGATTAGTTTTAAAGTGTAAGGCACGGGCCTTCATATTAAGGGCCGAAATTGGCGTTCCCGACGGGCAGACGCGATCACAATTTTTGCAGTTCGAGCAAAAATTAATCATCGGATCGTAATCATCGGTCAATTTACGCAAACGAGTTAAGGCAGGGCCATTGAGCTTAGGACCACGATATTTTTGCGTAGCCTTGACTACCGGGCAGGCGGTAAGACAGATACTGCAGCTAATGCAGGCATCAGGATTATCGCGATAAAGTGTCGCCAGCTTCTTCTTTTTTAACATCAGTAAGCCTCCTTAAACCTGTTGTGAAGCCGCATAGGCGGTGGCTACGGCCACGCCGTTACCGGACTTTTCAAAACAAAAATCGTAACCTGCCAGGGAGCGTCCAACCACGCGCACATTGCTCACTGCCACCGCACCTTCCTTAGTCAGCGGCTGTAACTTCTCATTTACCGCCACCCCATAGGAGGCAAAGGGTTGGGCTTTACCGGCAAAAAGATGCTGATAAGACCAATTGCTTTGATCTTCCGGCACATCCAACTCTAAATTGAAAATTGGCTCAATCATGCGCCCCATCTTGGCAATTAAGCCGCCACCAAAGACACCGCCGGTAGCCAGCACAAAATTATCCGCCGCATAATGTAAAACACGTCCATAATTTTGCGTGGTCACATACAGGCACGTACCATCTTCCACCTGCGCCCCCGTGACATGGGCCTTATCGATGATATCAACCTGCAATTGACGGGCATAATCGCGTAGCAGTCTATCTAAACGCAAACCGGTTACCGAAGGCGGCATGGAGGAAGTTTCCACTACCTTGCAACCTAATTTATCTTGCAATTCCTGCCAATAGCGATAATCGGCGCGCTCACCTAAAACCGGCGGGAAGATAAGCACGGTATTAGGCTCAAGTGAACCTTTTAATTGCGCCACGACCTTGTCAATCATTCCCGGTTTACTTAATTCACGCGCCACATCTAAAGCACTGACATCGCGGTAGCCTCGACCTTGCTCGAAACTTAACTCCACCATGCGCTCACCTACGCTCTTGCTACCGGCAAAATAAGTGCGACAGCCGTTGGCAATGAGCTCGGGGAAGAAATCTTTTAACAACTTAAAACCCATCACGATAATGTGCTCGGCCTCATCAAAGACCTTACCATCAAGACATTGCGGTGCCATACCGGAGGGTTTAAAGGTGCCGATGGCCGTAGGGATCTGCAAATTACGCTCCCCATCGCCCACATAGGGGTAACCTGCTTCTGTCGTTAAGGCAATAAAGCTCTCCACCGCCGCTTTAACGGTATCTACGCCTACTAAGGCATAAGGATGCGGTGCCTTTAATTTAGCAATGGCCGCAAGCGGATTTTCTACCTCACTACCATCGGGCTCATAACCATAAAGATCAATCACGCCACCTGCCACGGTTAATGCACCTTGGCCATAGGATAAGACGCGTACCTTACGTCCGCGCTGTGCACTCCAAATGGCACATAACAAGCCGGAGATGCCACCTCCAATGACGACGACATCACTTCTTTCCATCAGTGTTACCTCCCATAGGCTGACCTTTCACGGCATGATTGATGTTAAGGGAAACTTCATAAATTCCACGGGTCAACTCCACATCACGGAATTGATTACCCCACAATACCGGACGAATACCCTTCCAACGTGCTTCGAGAAATTCACGGAACAGCCCTTGCGTATCCTCAGTCCAACGCCGATGCAGGGATTGCACGGTCCCCACCGCACGATAGGTGCAGAAAGTGCCTTGACAGGTACCCATACCCAAGCGGGTACGGCGACGCACGTCAGAGACTGAATGGGTGGTAGGCTCCGATCCCACTTCTTCAATTTCAGCCCGGGTAATGTTTTCGCATTCGCACACCACCTCACCTTGCTCGGGGTAATGCTCAATGCGTTGCACAATATTGTGTAAACGCTCCGGGCCTTGGCGATTGGAGCATAATTTGACGCCATAGGCCGGGAAGACTTTGCGTGCTCGCTCGGTAAGCTCGCTTGAAATCGGCTCCACCAGCGGCACTTGTGCCGTCTTACACGGGGCATTGCAACCAAATTTCGGCGCCACCATATCGCAGACCTTTTCGGCCATTAAACGATGGGTGGTAAATTTACCGCCACAGACAGACATAAAGCCGGTAAGACCATGTTCTTTTTCATGATCAACCGCGGCAAAGTCACGTGAAGCCTCACGACCACCGGAGGCGCCCTGCGCTACATAGAGCGGACGGCAACCGGCAAAGACACGTAAGATACGCGCCTCATCTAAATCCTCAAAGGTCGCGCGCCCCACCGCCATCATGGCCTGAATTTCAGCTTGCGTGGTGGTATTGTCATCAGGATCAGTATCCATTGAGGTGGTGCCTAAGATGGTCACCGTGCCATGCGGCACAAAGATGTCTGCATCAGATGGCTTATGCAGGCGGTGAATGACGTCGTGTGAGAGACGGTGATTGAAGACAATCAAAGATCCCTTAGACGGACGGACATTGATATCAAGTCCGGCCAATGCCGCTACCCGCGCGCACCACGGGCCGGTAGCATTAATCACATATTCACAGGCAATATAGAATTTTTCTTTGCGATATTCATCATAGGCATAAATACCCTGCACGCGGGCATTTTTAATCTCAATCCCCACGACATTGCAATAGGTCATGATTTGGCCGCCATAATGCTTAGCCGAATCGCGCAATTGCCACATCAAACGGAAACCGTCGATGGCCGCACCCGGGCATTCGTAGGCGGATTGAATGGAGGGCGATAAGTTAGGCTCGCGGCGCAGTAATTCCTTGACCTCCAAGGGCTTGGCACTGATGCCGGCCTTAGCACAGGCTGCAACCCAGGTCTTTTCATAGGCCGCATCGTCCTCGGGCGTGCGAATAAAGATGGAATTAATCGGTTCGACGCAGCTTTGACCTATGCGTCTTAAGATGAGATTTTCTTCAATGCACTCACGCGCGGCGTGTTCATCTCTCACTGCATAACGCCCGCCTGAATGCAGGAGACCATGGAAACGTGAACTAGTGCCACAGCCTAAATCACCGCGTTCCACTAAGATGGCCTTAACGCCGCGCATGGAAAGATCACGCAAGATCCCCATGCCCGTAGCGCCGCCGCCGATAATGACTACCTGCGTACTGAGCATATTTGTCCCCCTCATAAATTTTTCATCGACAGCTTAACTATTACCTCACAAACTTGTCTGTGATCTAACGCAAGATATAACAATAAAATATTGATATTCATCAACAGATTTAGATATTTAGTACCCAATTTTGGATATATTTACGACCTCATGGACAAAAAAAGCAAACAAAATAAAAAAGATAAGATCGGCATTATACGTATAAATCTAGATCATACGTATGTTTATTTAGCCCTTTAACGATAAGTTGAATATTGTAGACAAAATATCGATTAGTTACCGATAAAACCACCGGTCTGGCGTTGCCATAAGCGGGCAAACAAACCGCCAGCTTGCAGTAATTGAGCCTGGGTGCCACTTTCAACGATGCGTCCACTATCGATAACCACAATGCGATCCATTTGTGCCAAGGTCGATAAACGATGGGCAATGGCGATGACGGTGCGCCCGTGCATGACCTTGCCTAAATTTTCCTGAATGATTTGCTCACTTTCACTATCAAGTGCTGAGGTAGCCTCATCTAAAATTAAGATCGGCGCATCCTTCATCACCACTCGCGCCAGCGCAATGCGTTGGCGCTGCCCGCCCGAAAGGCGCACGCCGCGCTCACCTACCATGGTCTCAAAGCCGCGCCCTCCGCGATAGTCCGACAATTGCTCGATAAAGGAAAGCGCATCAGCCGCTTGCGCTGCCTGCTGTATGGCATTGGCATCCATGGTGGAAGTGCCATAGCTGATATTTTCCCGTACCGTGCGATGCATTAAGGATGGATCTTGAGCCACCATGGCAAAGCAATCGCGTAACTCATCTTGCAACAGATCTTTGACATTGATGCCATCTATGGTCACCTCACCTTGCTCTACATCATAAAAGCGCAACAGCAGATTGATAATAGTGGTCTTGCCCGCCCCCGACGGGCCGACAATCCCCAATTTTTCCCCGGGCTTAATCAGTAAATTAAAATCCTGCAAGATGGGTTTACCCTTAACATAGGCAAAGGTCACCTGCTTTAACGCCAGCTCGCCACGTACCGGCTGGGGGAGCGTTTTAGGCTGTGGCGGATCTTTAATGCCAAGTGGCTTGGCTATAGTGTGAATACCATCATAGACCGTACCGATATTTTCAAAGATAGCGCCCACTTCCCACATCATCCAGCGCGACATATTGATAATGCGAATGGCAATGGCCACGGCTACCGCAATCCCGCCGGATGTTACCGCCGCTACATGCCATAGATATAGCGCCAACGCCGTGGTGGAGATGAGCAAAGCGTAATTTAATAATTGCACACTGACATCAAACAAGGTCAAAATGCGCAAAGCTCCGTATTCGGCCTTAATAAAACCTTCCATGCCGGCGCGCGCGTATTTAGTCTCCCGCCCCTTGCCTCCAAAGAGCTTTACCGTAGAAATATTGACATAGCTATCGACAATACGCCCTACCATGTCCGAGCGTGTATCAGCCTGTACCTGCGCTTGTTTACGCAGGCGGGGAATAAAGTAAAAAATGGCACAACTATAGGCAATCAGCCACACCACCAAGGGCAAGGCCAGCGTAAGATCGGCCTCGGCTAACATATAGATCATGGTGGCCAAATAGACCAACATATGCACCAAAACGTCAATGAGCTTTAAGACCGAGGTGCGCACCGCTTGCGCCGTTTGCATCACCTTATTGGCCACGCGGCCGGCAAATTCATCGGAAAAAAAGGTCAGCGACTGCCCCAACATATAACGATGCACTTGCCAGCGAATCTGCATCGGAAAATTCCCCGAGACCGATTGATGCAAGATAAGCGAGTGCAGGATGGTAGCTACCGGCAGCACCACCGCCGCTAATATGAGCATGGTCCACAGACTGTGGCTATGGCGGGCAAAAAAAGCCTGCGGTTGCGCATCGGCCGTCCAATCGACCAGCAGTCCCATGCAGGAGAAAAAGAGCGCTTCTCCAGCGGCCATGAGCGCGGTTAAACAGGCAATTAAGAGTAAAAACTTCCACAACCCTGAGGTGTAGAAAAAGATAAAACGCACTAAGCCCGCCGGCGGCTCGCCTTTGGACTTAGCGGGGAAAGGTGGTACCAGGCGCTCAAAAAAGCGCCACAGTTTTTCCATGCCTTTACTTATCCATCGAGGCTAACATATCGTTTAAACGATTGTTAGCGACATCTAAATGCCGTGCCAAAGCAGCCACGTGATTGGGCAGCATCGCATCGCCCACGGCATTGCCGCCGGCAAAGACATAAAGTGGATCAAATTCCTCAATAAAGTCAAAGCGCTTTAAGGCCTCAGCTAAATTTTCACTGCCCCCACGCAATTCGACTTGATCATCCACCGCCGCTAAGGCGCGCAATACATTACCGGCTACCGCCGCCACGCCCTTGGCAAAGTAGATATTATTATCGGCCTTAAAATGCCCCATATCGGTGTCATTAAGTAGCCCCAAAGCAAAATCGGTCATCGCAGCGCAATACTTGATAATATTGTAGACATCATCGGATTTAATATTGTAGATGCCCCCATTCTTACCACCTTGGCCGACATGTGCTGCCCAATCTTGCCATCCCCGAATGCCGGCACGATATTTGCCTTCACAATCATAAATAAACCAAAAACCCCACACATTCTCGCCATAGGTAAAGTAGCGCGAGGTCGCATCGGCCAGGCGCGGGTCAATGGTATCGCGCTCACCAATACGTGCCACCGTTTTGGCCACCATATCTGAGGCCGGACGGGTGGCGTAAATGACGCCCCGCTGATATGAGCTTTGATTGTCAATAATGCTGGGAACGAAGCATAAGTCATTTACAATCCACCCAAACAAGCCATTTAGTTCTTGATCTAAGGCGGTAGTCACACCGGTAGCTATCACTTGAGCGCGAGCTTGTTCGTTAGCATTTGCCGGCAGAGGTTCTGGTTTATAGAGTGTACTGCCTGGAGTAGTAAAAATCCCTACTGCACACAGATACACTATCGCCAAGGCTACGATCCCCACAATGCCATATTTTAGAGTTGCTAATTTGCCACCCATAGGGCCTCCGTTTCCAAACCATGCTTAAAGAGTTATTATGACAGCATCTTAACCTCAGATGGAGCTGTACAAAAGTGCTTTTTGTCAAAACCCTGCATCGCATCCTCTTTGCCCTAGGTCTAGGCATCAGTGCCACTACGTCCTTAGCTGCCGAAAATGTCTTATATATTCTCAATTGGTCTGATTATATCGCGCCCGATACCATCGCCAATTTTGAACGTGAGACCGGCATTAAGGTTGAGTATGTGTTAATGGACTCCAATGAAATGCTCGAGGCCAAATTACTGACCGGCCACTCAGGCTTTGATATTGTCGCCCCTTCTATTCATGTGCTCAAGCGCCTGGCCGATGCGGGGGTATTGGAGAAGCTCGATAAAAGCAAGCTACCCAATTTAAAAAATTTAGATAAAAACAAAATGGCCAAGATTGCCACTATTGATAAGGACAATAGCTATGGCATTCCGTATATGGAATTGTCCACCGGCATTGGCTATAACGTCGCGCAAGTGGCCGAAGTAATGGGTCCTGATTTTAAGGTCGATAGTTGGGATGTCATCTTCAAACCTGAAATTTTAAGTAAACTTAAAAGCTGTGGCGTGACGGTACTAGATAGTGCCTCTGACATGATTTGTACGGCACTTATCTACTTAGGACTTGATCCGCAATCCCCGCATAATAATGATTATGCCAAGGCCGCTGCCTTGTTACAAAAGACGGTAGCACAAGTGCGCTATATTCACTCCTCCCAATATGTTAACGATCTAGCCTCAGGTGACATTTGCCTGGCAGTCGGGTGGTCAGGAGATGTTCAACTTGCAGCCCAACGGGCACAAGAGGCAGGCCTTGATGAGATTAGATATGTCATTCCCAAAGAAGGAGCCTTGATGGGCTATGATATGTTTGCCATCCCCAAAGACGCCGAGCATAAGGACAATGCCTATCGCTTTTTAGACTATATTATGCGCCCGGAGGTAATCGCCGACATTAGCAACTATGTGCGTTATGCCAATGCCAATGCCGCCGCTATGCCTTTAATCGCCGATGACATCCGCAACAATCCTGGTATTTATTACCCGGCACAATTACTCCAACGGATGTATATTGTGGTGCCGCCTTCGCAGATGGAACGTACCTTAACGCGTACTTGGAATCGGGTGCGCATGGAAGCTGCTGAATAAGTAGTAAGGAGTATTGCATGATTTTTACTGTCACCCCCAGTCCTTCACTTGACTTACTCATGGAAATGCAACAAACACCTTCCTTGGGCAAAACGTTGCGCGCGGTCAAAGAAGAGCTACGACCTGGCGGTAAAGGCATCAATATCTCCATTATGTTAAAGCACTTGGGCAAAACCTCGACAGCCTTAGGCTTTGTCGCCGGCTTCTCGGGCGATGAGTTGATGCGTCTTACCATGGCCGAAGGCATTCAAACCGGCTTTATTCGCGTCCGCCGCGGTAGAACGCGCATTAATCTGCGCCTCAAGGCCCAAGGGGCGCTTGCTTGCGATGAAATGCGCATTAATGGCTTAGGCCCTACCGTGACCGCCGATGACATCAGTTATTTAGTGCGTAAGGTTTCATCTTTAAGCCAAGGCGATTGTTTGGTCTTAGCCGGCGCCGTGCCGCCAAGCCTGCCCCAGGATATCTATGCCACTTTCTTTAAGGCCCTCGAGAACAAGGGGGTGGATGTGATAGTCGATGCCCCACCTGAACTTTTACAGGCAGTGCTCCGCTATCATCCTTTCTTGGTGAAAACCAATTTAACGGAATGGCAAAACTTTTTGGGGCGCGATTTAAGTAAGCTCGATGCGCTAGTAGAGGCGGCACAACAATTACGTCAAGGCGGGGCCTTAAATGTCTTGATTTCCATGGGGGCCTCCGGCGCGGTCTTTGTGCCCTTAGATGGTCAAGCTATGGTCATCAATGCTCCAGGCGGCGTGGCCACCGATCGTACCGGAGCTGGCGATTCGATGGTAGCAGGCTTTATTGCCCAATACGCCTCCACCCACGACGTCCACAGTGCCGCTTTAATGGCCGTGGCCGCAGGCTCTGCTACGGCCTTAGGTCAAGGCATAGCCAGTGCCACCGAGGTGCAGACTTTATTTGAAGAGCTCAAGCAAACTTACGCGCTTGAAGCTTAAGCCACCTTAAACCACAAACGGGCACATAAAAGTGCCCGTTTGCTCTTTAAGCCTGCTTTCGTTAAGGCTTAGTCTTTGATCACCGTCGCAATAGCATTGACTAAGGTGTCAATATTGCGATGATTGATGCCGGCCACGCAAATGCGCCCTGAGCCTACGATATAGATACCAAATTCTTTCTTCAGGCGCTCGACCTGAGCCTTCTCTAAGCCCGAGAAGGAGAACATACCATTTTGCTCGACCACAAAGTCAAAGTCACCGGCACCGGCAGCCTTGAGCTTGGCCGCTAAGAGCACGCGCATCTCACGGATACGAGTGCACATCTCAGTCAGCTCTTCTTCCCAGCGGGCGCGTAACTGCGGATCAGACAGCACCGTGGTCACAATCTTCTCACCGTGAGCCGGCGGATTGGAAATGGCGGTACGCACCGCAATCTTTAACTGCGATAAGACGGTGGCAGCCGCCTCAGCAGTGGCGCTGACAATGGTCAAAGCACCGACACGCTCATTGTAGAGGCCTAAGTTCTTGGAGAAGGAGCTGGCAATTAACATCTCCGGGCAACGTGAGGCGATAATGCGCACGCCCTGAGCATCTTCTTCAATACCATGGCCAAAGCCCTGATAGGCAAAGTCCATAAACGGTAACAGATGCTTACGATTTAATAAGTCAGCAATCTGCTCCCATTGCTCTACGGTCGGATCAATACCGGTAGGATTATGGCAGCAAGCGTGGAATAAGACGGCATCGCCTTCCTCAGCCTGCTCTAAGCAAGCCATCATGGCATCAAAGGCCAGACCATGCGTGGTCTTGTCATAGTACGGATAGCGCTCATACTTAAGACCAGCAACCGTTGCAATCTGATAGTGATTAGCCCAGGTCGGATCCGAAATCCACACGCGCTTGACCACTTGTTGCTGCTTTAAGAAATCTGCGCCAATACGTAAAGCACCGGTACCGCCCGGGCAGTGGCAGGTAACTGCACGCTTATTGGCGATAATATCACTGTTCGGACCAAATACTAATTCTTGGACTAAACGGCCATATTCAGGTAAGCCGGTAATGGGCAGGTAAGACTTAGAAGTCTCGGTATCCAACAGTTTCTTTTCGGCCTGCTTAACGCAATCGAGCACCGGAGTAATTCCGTCCTCGTTTTGATAAACGCCCACACCCAAATTAATCTTATTGGGGTTGGTATCGTTCTTGTAAGCATCAGTTAAGCCTAAGATCGGATCAGCCGGAGCCATTTCAATATGATCAAAAAACATGACATTACCTTCAGTTAAAACTGCCGTAAACGGCAGATGACCGTGCCTAAAAACTGCTCAGAATATAGCATAATCTGCACATTATGATGCAGATCACAAAATAAAATATTTGCCTCTAGCAGAGCCTAGCTAAAAGGTGACGGGAGCGCGCCCTCAGTCGCTCTTGTGCGTGGCGCGCGGGTCAAGATAAGGACGTCTACGACCAGCGTAATCGATCGCCGCGCCCTTTTTAAAAGAAGAGAAATGTAAATTGGCGTAGATATTGGGATAATCCCTAGTAGGCCTTGATTTAAAGTAGCGCAAAAACCACATATATTGTTCCGGGAATTGACGCACCTTATCCTCAATCACCTGATTCATATAGCGCAAATCTTGCAGTAAATTGCCGCTAGGATAATTTTCAAAGATAGGGGAAAAATGCACTTCATAACAGGCGGTCTTTAAGTTATACACCGAAAAAAGTTGCATCACGCTCGCCTTACTGACCCCGGCCAATTTTGGCAAGGTGGTCACGGTGGCCTTGGGCACCCCCAAAAAGTCACAAAAGAGGCTGTTGGCGCGCCCTAAGTCCTGATCGGGCAGGAAAAAGCACGATCTGCCGGCGCGTAATTCGCGAATTAAGGTGCGCAAGCCACTACTGCGCTCATAGACTGCACCGCCAAAGCGTAAACGCTGGGCATTTAAGAACCAATCATAGACCGGATTTCTTTGCTGATGCACCATGGTGCACATCTCAATGCCGCTATAGGAAAGATACAGTCCACAGCGATCGATAGCTAAAGCGTGCGGCGCGACAAAGATAATCGCCTTGCCCCGGGCCTTAGCCTTCTCTAGATATTCCGCTCCCACCACCTTCCAGCGCCGTTTTAAAAGCGCGCGAGGTAAGACTGAAGGCTCGGCGTAGCCGGCAAAGACACATAGCCCCACGGCGGTCATACGGCGAAACATCCGGCGACACTCTTTGGCACTGTACTGCGGGAAGGCGGTACGTAAATTGGCATAGGCCAAACGCCGCGGACGCGTCGGGATGAGGGTGAGAACAAAGGACAGCGCAATACATAAAGCATCGCGCAGACGATTGGGGATGAAGGCCAATAAGGCCAGCATCCCTAAAGAAACCCATGAAAAGAAATAACGCGGCTTTATGAGTAGGCGCCAGGCCTTAGGATCAAAAGCCGCTTTTTGATTGGCCGTAGGGGTCTGCATAGGCTCCTTATAAAATCTTAGATAAGAACTCTTGCGTGCGCGGCTCCTTGGCATGCGCAAAAACCTGCTCCGGGGTGCCTTCTTCAATAATGCGCCCACCATCCATAAAGAGCACGCGATTGGCCACCTGACGGGCAAAGCCCATTTCATGGGTAACTACCATCATGGTCATGCCACTTTCGGCCAAGGTTTTCATCGCATCTAGCACTTCATTGACCATCTCCGGATCAAGGGCTGAAGTCGGCTCATCAAAAAGCATGATCTTAGGGCGCATCGCCAAAGCCCGGGCAATAGCCACACGCTGTTGCTGTCCGCCTGATAATTGTGCCGGACGTGCTTGCGCCTTATCGGCAAGTCCCACGCGCTCTAAAAGTTGCAGGGCAATCTTGCGGGCCTCAGCTTCACTTAGCTTGCGCACCTTAATCGGTGCCAACATGATATTTTCAAGCACCGTCATATGCGGGAAAAGGTTGAAGTGCTGAAACACCATTCCTACCTCGGCGCGGATGGTATTGATGTTCACCTCGCGGGTAATGGTCTGCCCATCAATGGTAATGCTGCCGGAGCTGGGCACTTCCAAATAATTGACGCAGCGCAGCATGGTCGACTTACCCGAGCCGGACGGGCCGATGACCACCACCACTTCGCTCTTTTTGACGTGTAAGTTAATGCCTTTAAGAATTTCCTTATCGCCAAAGCTCTTGTGCAGATCTTTAATGATGATCATCAGTGGAACCTCTTCTCTAAATACGCGACAAAGCGGGTAATGGATAAGGTCATCACCAGATAGATAATGGCCACGGCCGACCAAATCTCCAGCGAGCCGTAAGTAGAGGCAATGATGAGCTGACCCTTACGCGTCAATTCCTCAAAACCAATTACCGACACCAAGGACGAATCCTTGAGCATGGCGATAAATTCGTTACCCAATTGCGGGATGGTGCGCCGGAAAGCCTGCGGGATGACGATATTAAACATGGTCTGTCCCCAGCTCATACCCAAAGAGCGCCCTGCTTCCATCTGCCCTTTATCAATCGATTGAATACCGGCGCGGAAAATTTCGGCCACATAGGCGCCAGAATTAATCGAGCAGGCGGCCACCGCCGCGACAAAGGGTTCAATGCGCGTCCCGAGCACAATCGGCAAGGCAAAATAAATGATGAAAATCTGCACCAAGAGCGGGGTGCCACGGATGAAATCAACATAGATCTTAGCCGGCAGGCGCAAGCAGCGATAACCCGATAATTCGGCAATACCGACAAAAAGACCAATCATGGTGCCGATCGCCACCGATACGGCAGTGATTTCAATGGTAACCAATGCGCCTACCAAGAGGAGCGGCAAATGGTCCGTAATCAGCGAAAAATCAAAAGTCATAAACTTAAAAATAGAAAAAAGTACATTAGCCTGCGCTAATGTACTTTTATGTCACACATCAATATTATTCAGCTACCTTGAACCACTTGGCGTGGATCTTGGCAAAAGTGCCGTTCTCGTGGATCTTCTTTAAGCCGGCATTGAGCTTATCTAGTAATTCCTGATTACCCTTCTTCACCGCAATACCATACTGCTCGGAGGTAATCATCTCGCTCATTTCCACAATATCTTCGGCATGAGAAGTAGCTAAGAAGTAGAGGTTGACCGGACGGTCATTGACCGCGCCATCACAACCACCGGCCTTGAGCTCATTGAAGACCTCAGACTCATAGTTATAGCTCTTAGAATTGCCACCGGACAGCTCTTCGGCCTTCTTAGCACCGGTAGTACCGATCTGACCACATAAGGTCGCACCCTTTAAGTCAGCTAAAGTCTTGTACTTGTCCTTGTCGCTTTCACGAATCAGCACGCTTAAGCCTGAATTGTAGTACGGGGCGGTAAAGTCCACGCGCGCTGCACGCTCCGGGGTAATCGTCATCGCCGCGATAACCGCATCAATCTGTGAGGTTAATAAGGACGGGATTAAGGCGTCAAAGCCCATGTTGACGATTTCTACCTCAAAGCCCTCGATTTCACCGATAGCCTTGACGATATCGATGTCATAACCGATTTCCTTGCCGTCATCGCCCATAAACTCAAACGGGGCATAGGTAGCCTCGGTGCCCACACGTAACACCTCAGCGGCCTGCGCGGTACTAACCGCTCCAAAAGTCAAAGCCGCGGCAACAGACATCAGCTTGACCGTCTGCATGAACTTACTTGACATACCAAAATCTCCTGATTAGTAGCGCAGTGCCTACCTGTTGGCAACTGTTCTTTGTATGGATGTTTGGCAGAAATTGTAGCATTTTTACTTAGTGAAATTTTTTATTTTTTACCTTTATCCACAGGCAACTTTCTGGCAAAATTGACCGAACGCCCTAATTTTTTATCAGGAGTAAGTTGTGAGCATTAAAAACATCATTTTTGATTTTGGCGGGGTCTTAATGGATTGGAATCCGCGTTATTTTTATAACGAAGTATTCCACGATGCCGCCAAAGCTGATGCCTTTATTCAAAACATCTGCACCCCAGAATGGAATGCCCAAATGGATGAGGGTCGTTCCTTTGCTGAGTGTATTAAAGAAAAGCAGGCTGAACACCCTGAATTTGCCCGCGAAATTGGGATGTACTTTGAAGGCTGGCCCAAGATGCTCAAAGGCCCGATCCCTGAAGGCGTGGCCATGTTGGAAGAATTAAAGGAAAGTGGTGAGTTCCATCTCTTTGGCCTTACCAATTGGTCAGCTGAAACCATCGATTATGCCTTTAACACCTACCCCTTCTTAAAAAATAGCTTTGCCAAGGTCATTGTCTCGGGCTATGAGCATTTAAAGAAACCCGAGCCCTTAATCTTTGAGCGCTTAATTCACAAGACCGGCATTGTGACCCGTGAATCCTTATTTATCGACGACTCGCTACCTAATGTACGCACCAGCCGGGCGATGGGTATTGCCGCCATTCACTGTGTTGATTTCCAGGCTACCAAGGCCGAAATTACCCGCCTGACGGGCTTTAGATTTAAACGCTAAGATAATGAGGGCGCGTAACTTACGCGCCCACCGTTTGTACTAGTCTTGCTTACTTGCCAGCACATAGAGCATCTCTAAGGCCAAGGTGGCTCCAGCTAGCGCCGTAATATCACCATGATCATAAGGCGGTGATACTTCCACCACATCCATGCCCACTAAGTTTAAAGGCTGCAGCTTACGCAAGACCTTTAAGATGACATCCGAGCTCAAACCACCTAAAACTGGCGTTCCAGTACCCGGAGCATAGGCAGGATCCAAACAATCAATATCAAAGCTTAAATACACCGGCAAATCCCCGCAACGGGCGATAATGGCCGCAGCGATTTCGTCAGGCGTCATCTCATTGGCCTGCGGACCGCTTAAGACTAAGAAACCATCTTGCGGATCATACTCAGTCCGAATACCAATTTGCACGCTGTGCGCGACATCGATAAGACCCTCTTGCGGAGCATGATGGAACATGGTGCCATGATCACAGATGCTACCTTGGGCATAAGTATCGCTATGGGCATCAAAGTGCACCAAGGCAAGCTTACCGTGCACCTGACTTAAACCGCGTAAAAGCGGCAAGGTAATGAAATGATCGCCACCTAAGGACAACGGCACCTTATGGGCAGAAGCTAACTTCTGTGCATGGGTGGATAATTTGTCAACAAAGTCATTGACATCACCAAAGGTATAGACCAAATCACCACAATCACAAACCTTAAGCTTGTCCGTCAGGCAAAACTGCCAGGGGAAGCGGCAATGCTCCCAGGCAAGGTGCATCGACATGCGCCGCATCGCCTCAGGACCATAACGAGTGCCCGAGCGCCCGGAAACCGCCATATCAAAAGGCACGCCGGTGATCACCGCCTGCGCATCGCCCTCATAGGGCGTAAAATCAAGCGGCAGGCGTAAAAAGCCAAAGGCATTGGAGACCAAGGAATTATCATAGGCATGATTTAAGGTCTGATAAGGGGTAGACATTACTTCTCTCCTTAACTCTTGGCATTAAGCCCGTTTGCTTAATGCATGCAGTAAATAATAAGCCGGGGGCTTAGCCGCATACTTGACGATGGCATAGCCCACCTTTTGTGCACTACGCAAGGCTTTAACATCATCAAGCGGCGCTAAAGTGGAAATGGCCCTTAAGGAGCCGTGATTATAACTTTCCACCACCGCACGTCTTAAGAGGGTGGCAAGACCCTGCCCATGATAGGCAGGTGCAATCCCCACATAGACTTCATGGACAATGTGTTGCCCCACTTCAGCGACATTGAACATACACAAGCTATAACCGATAATTTGCCCCTGTCCATTGCGCAACACGGTCATAAGCTCACTTGCGCGCAGCCGATAAACCCATTTAAGCCACCCTAAAAGCGGCGCATGAAAGAGCTCTTGATGCAAGTAAAGCACTGCCTTTACATCGCTCGATTTACCCGAGGCAATGGAAAAATCGCCTACTTGTTTACTAAAGGGCTTACGGATGCCAGCGGCCAAACGCACATTTAAGCGCCACAGTTTATAGTCATGCGTCAGATGATGAAAATCAGGCATGCTCTTTCCTATGAGTACGGGGTAAAGAAGGCCCGCAATTCCTTAATCGGTGCATGGCCGCGGCTTTCTAAGAAATCTAAGACCTTAGCGGGGCTGGTGTTGATAATCTGATCATAGCCCATACCGGCCTCCGCTATGACCTTTAAGGATTCCTCAAAGTTTGCCATATAGGTTACAAAGTGAGCGTCCGTGCCTAAGGCGATAATATTGCCAATCTTCTTGGCCAAGGTGGCGACCTTGACACAATTGGCATGACTGCCCATGCGGGTATTGACCGAGGAAGAGGAATTAATTTCAATGGCCACCTGATGTTCTTTGGCCGCCGTTAACACCGCCTCTAAATCCAAGGGATAGTTGGGATTGCCCGGATGTGCTATCACATCCACCTTACCTGAAGCGATGACATCAAGCATCAGACGGGTGTGCTCTTCCTTGGTGGTGGGCATGTAATTGGGGTGAAAACCTGCCAACACAATATCAAGACCGGCTAAGATGCTGTCTTCCAAATCAAGCCCGCCTGAAGGCATAATATTGGTCTCAGCACCGCGTAACATCGCCACACCATTGACAATACGCGGGATCACGCGCAGATTCTTAAAATGCCACTTATGCGGCGCATCCGCTACCGCCGGACCATGATCGGTACAGGCAAACATCTGCACGCCGATATCAGCAGCATAGTTAAAGTAGTCCATGATTGTGCTATATGCATGATCACTTGCTACGGTATGCGTATGCAAATCAACTAAGAAGCGCATCTTCACCTCTCCTTAAACTTAGGCTTTCCTTCTTTGGTAACTAAATTGTACCTGCATTGCGTCCACGTGGGTGAAAAACTACTCCAAGAGAGTTTGCCATTTAGGATCACGATGGGCGGCAAAGCACATTAAGATCTGTTCATGGGTATTGGTATCTAAGCGTAGCTTATCTAGAGGCAAGTCATCTTCACTAAACCAAGCCCGGGCGATGGTCTCGCTATTGGGCATAAAGGGAGCATCATTTAAGGCCGCGCGACATTCGACAAAGACCTTTAAGGCTCCAAAAGGTAATTTGGGAGTATTGTGGGCATTGCGATCCATCAGCGCAATAAATTTGACCACCTTACTGTCAAGTCCCGCCTCCTCGCGCACTTCCTTGATGGCACTTTGCGCGGCAGACATATTTTCCTCACACCAGCCCCCCGGTAGATTCCACAGCCCGCTACGCTCTTGCACTAAGAGAATTTGCCCTTGTGCGTTGAAAATAGCCGCACGGGTATCCACCTTGGGAGTGATATAGCCTTTATCAAAGGCAATACTCTCTCTTACCTTGGCTAAATCTTCATGGCATTGCACTGCCATTATCTGAGCGGAAATTTCACGCAGGCGCTTAAAGCGCTCTTCATCATAAATATCACGGCAATAGGCAAGGCCAATCTGTCCGATGGCTTGCAACTCCCGCGCCCAGGCAAACCATTGCGCATCAGCAGGCTTGGCAGTTAACACATTGATAAGGTCGTAAGGAGTTTGCAAATAATGGGCGCATTTGAGCAAAGCGCGTTCATGCGTGCCCCACAGTGCTAACGCAAAATCTACTCCGGCAGCATCGGCACAAGCCAAATCGGTGGCCGTATCACCCACATAGAGAATCTCCTCAGGCTTTGCCCCAGTAAGCTGCATATAGTGGATTAAGGAATCAGGCGCCGGCTTGGGGTGAGCGACATCATCCGAGCACACCGCACGTTTAATATACGGGAAAATCTCATAGGGCAAGCAATCCCCCAAGGTGCCATTTAAGGGGCTGTGGCGCCTACGGGAGGTTACCACCGCCATATGAAAGCCAGAGCGCTGTAAAAATTGTAATAAGGGAATGACGCCTTCAAAGAGCTTTACCGTATGTCCGCGCGCCACGCAGCCCTTAAGCCAACCGTCCATAAAAGCTTTCTGCTCATTTTCCGGGATGCCCAGGCAACGTAAACTTTCCATGCCAGGCAGGCCAAAGACAGCATCAAAGTCCGCGGTAGTTAAATTACGCTCCGGGTAGCGTTGCTTAAACTCGGCAAAAAAGGCATCTTGATTGGCAAAATAAGTGTCATACAAGGTGCCATCCACATCAAACAAAATATGCTTATAAGCCATTATTTCACTGCCTCCAATACCGTGACGGTGTCTGCCTTAACGCCAAAAGCGACGTTATAGCCAAAGAGTTTGGCATAATAAATCTTCGGATCATCATGTTCAGCCTTGTAGGCCGGGCGCGGATCTTGCGCCAAAATTTGCTCCAGAGCCTTAAACTCTCGTGCTGTCAAAGCCTGTAGATCTTGTTGCGCCCTTGAAGTAAACACCACCTTTTTTATCTTAGGCGGCATGCTGGCAAAGCCTCCTTGCGCATGCGGGAGTGCATCAACAAAAGGAATATAGGGTTTAATATCGACAATCGGAGTGCCATCTACCACATCAGCGCCGGATACCTGCAAACGCACCAAACCATTTACCTGATAGATACGCTCCAATTTGACGATAGACAGGCCCAAACGTGCTGGCCTAAAGGGACTGCGCGTGGCAAAGACCCCGAGGTGGAGATTGCCACCCAAACGCGGTGGACGCACCATCGCGCGAAATTCTTCGGCTGGAACTTGATGGAAATAAAAGATTAAATGGAGATGAGAGAAGCCTTCTATGCCGATAAAGGCTTGTGGATCGCCATAGGGGGCAAAAAACTCGAGCTCACTTACCACGTCCGGGGCCAAGGCACTTTGCCGTGGCACCGCAAATTTTTGCCCATAGGGGCTGTGTACCTGCCCGATAAGGGGCAGGTTTAAGCTTAAATTATCATTGCTCTTCTGGGACATAGATGGCATCGCCATAGCAGGTCACCGACAGGGCGCAGGCGCCGGTATCTTGAGCGCGCACACATTTATGGATCACCAAGGCATTTGCGCCCATGTCAGCGGCCTTACGCTTCAAATCCGTACGGGCATCGCTTTCATTGGCCGGAAAATCATCGCTATCGCGCTGACAAGACAAACCATGAGTCCGCCCTAAGAGCGCATAAGTTTGCTTTGCCAAATCGGCATAGCTAACGGTTTCAACCGTAGATGCTTTGAAATACTCGCTAAAATTGTGCGGATTTAAATTAGAATCCACGCTCACGGACGAGCAGGCACTTAAGATTACAGCCGGCAGAGCCGACCACCAGATGCTTATTTTCATAATCACTTTACTCTTTTGCTGACGTCTTAGCTTGCGGACGCCACACTTTAACATTGTGATGACCCATTTCCTTTAATTGACGCGCCTGCATCAGCGACATCACGCCCTGATCGCAATAGAGCGCATAGGTCTTCATCTTATCTAATTGCCCAAAATCGCTGGCCGTACGGTAAAAAGGCATGCAAATTACGCTATGCCCCTCAAGTACTAACGGCGCCTTAGCCGCATCGTCCGGCGAGCGCACATCAAGTACCACTTCATGAGGTTGGAGCTCATGCTCAATTTCCACTTCCTCAGCTAGGCGATTAGTATCCTCCGGGATATCGCGTATATCCACTGTACGTACCAAGGCAAGAGTTTTTTCTACCAAATCGGCATCAAGCTTAGCTTCCTCTTCTTCCACAAAACTGCGACGCGGACAGACATTGGGATGATCGGAGATGACACCACAATACTCAGGCATAGTTTCGGCAAAACCGGCCGTACCGATGGCGGTGGCTTTATCGATAATTTCTTGCTTGTCACAAAATGACAGGGGACGTAAGACTAAGACCTCACTTGCCGCATCGATATGCCCCAAATTTATCAAGGTTTGCGATGAAACCTGTGCCACACTCTCGCCGGTGACTAAAGCCTGCGCATCATATTTCTGACATAAACGTGAGCCCACTTTGACCATCATGCGCTTTAAAATCACGCCGCGCACGCCATGATGGACCCGTTCTAAGATTTGCCCCACCACCTGTTCAAAGGGGACGGTGGTGAACTTGACGCGATGAGAGGAGGCATAGCGATCCCACAGAAAGTAAGCCTCTTGCTTTACTCCCAACTCATGGGCAGTACCTCCCATGTTAAAGAATAAATAATGCACGCGTAAACCGCGGCGAATGGCCTCATAGGTGGAGACGCCACTGTCAAAACCGCCTGACAGTAAACTCATGACCTCACCTTGTGGGCCAATCGGGAAACCGCCTAAACCCTTGAAGCTCTCTTCAATTACAAAGGCCGTATCTTGGTCTATCTCAATATTTAAGGTCACCTCCGGATGGGAGAGATTGACTCCGCGATTGGGGTAATGAGCTTTGAACATGCCGCCTAAGATGCGCTCAGCCTGCTGTGAGGTAAAGCTGTGTTTACCCCGCCGCCGTACGCGCAAAGCAAAAGTCTTATCGGCAATCCGCGGGCCTAAGATCTCACGACAACCGGCAAAAATATCATCAAAATTTTGGAACGGAAATTCGGTGACGGCCTGAAAGGAGTGAATGCCCGGAATGCGGCTTAACTGAGTAATCGCCCGCGCTCTATCCTCATCGGCACAGCGCACAAATTGCTTATCCCACTGACTGAAGACATGCAAAGTAAGATTATGGTGCAAAGCAGCATTGATAATGTTCTGTTGCAGTTGCGCAATCATGCGATTGCGTACCGGACGGCTTTTAATTGAAATTTCAGGAAAGAGACGGACAATAAATTTCATAAATAACAATAAAAACTAAGGCAAATGGCGGAAAATGGGGGCTTTGCGCCCCCATCCTAGATACGCCCTACAAAGCGTTCTTACTTATCGTGGCAGTGGCAGTGATGCTCGCCTGCAGCGTCATCGTGATGATGGCAGCAATGATGCTCACCATCTTCATCGTCATGGTGATGGCAGCAATGATGCTCACCGTCTTCATCGTCATGATGATGACAGCCACAATGATGCTCGCCGTCTTCATCGTCATGATGGTGGTGGCAACAGCAATGATGCTCATGCCCCTCTTCACTCGGGCAATGCCCATCAGGGTGCACATGGCCATGGGCTTTTTCTTCGGCGGTAGCGGCACGCACATCCTCAATACTTACTAAGAAAGTTAAGGTCTTGCCGGCTAGCGGATGATTGCCATCCACCACCACCTGAGTGTCGGTAATCTCTTTTACCACCACGCCAATGCGTCCTGCGGCAGTTTCAGCCTCAAAGACGGCGCCCACTTCCAACGGGAAATCGCCAAACATGGCTCTATCTACGGTCTGCACTAAGGCTGCATCAATCACGCCATAGGCATCGGCCGGATTTAAAGTCACAGTAAAGCTATCGCCCTTTTCATGGCCATCAATAGCTTTTTCTAAGCCGCGTACTAAGGTGTCATGTCCCACTAAAACCTGTACCGGGTGCTTAGGATCGGTGCGCCCGACAACTTTACCCTGCTCATCCGTCACCGTAAAGGCCACCGTGGCCACAGTATCTCGTGAAATTTTCATGCTTAAATCTTCCGATTGTCAGTGTTTAAAGATTGGAAATCTGTAGTGTTGCCCTCACGTTGCGCGGTGCGCGTTACGATAGGACTGCGTCCCGAGGGAGCCACTTGCGGCACAATTTCATCGATGCGCCGATGCAACGCACTTAAATCAGCCGTGCGCATTTCCTGCGGCACGCATTCCTCGCGTCTTTTGCCTTGCTTATCTAGGGCATAGACTGGTCCTTGGCTGTCTGCGCCTAAGGTGACACACAAGTCAGCTGCCTGATCGCCCTTGGCAGTAAGCATTAAGGAAAAACCATCATCGGCGGCCTCTACTGCCGCATCATAAAACTGCAAAATCTGGGGCGAAAATTCAAAGCGACAACCCTCAAAGCCGGCGTTGATATTGCCACAGGTAGTCAGAAAGTGTCGCCCATCATCCAATTCCGCTAAAGCCTCTTGCCGTCGTTGCAAGCGTAGCTTGGCCTCTTGTTCAGCCTTATTTTCAAAGACGGCATTTAAAGCCGAAGTTTTCTCCCCTTCAGTCGCGGCAGCACCATCTTGCGTGCCTGCAGAGGTATGGTCAAGGAGCGCATAAAGCACCATGCAAAGGGCGACAATAATCAAGCACGTGGCCCGAAAATAAGAGATCGAGCCATCTTCATTGCGCAGTAAATTAAATTTGTGCATCAATTGTTTCACTCAAAGAGATATCGATAAGCTTTATCTTATCACTGTCCGGTGCTTTTTAAGGCCTCCTGGCGGTTTAAATAGGGTTTGGCATACATCGCCAGTACCCGGGCACGTAATTGCTCAGGATAGGAATTAATGCGCGCCATAAATTTCTCCCGCGCCTCGTTACTAACCCCAGCTTCGACCCCGGCGGCAATTAAGCTTGTTGGATAAATTTCATAATGCGTCCAGATAAAGTTATCAATCAGGGAGGCCAGCTCCTCGGGAGTCTCAAAGCCCTCGCGCAACGGATCACCTGCCACCAGCTTAATGCGCCCCTTATATCCCTTAATGCCGCCCACAATACTTAAGAGATCTTCCATCTTACCCTTGCGATAAGCGCCATTATTGCGGGCGCGTTCATCTAATTCCCGGGCCTTGCTTAAATCCCCCGGATCGTACTCATAAGAAATAGCCACCGGCACTAAGTTGAGGGTGCCAATATAGTCCTTAAAGTTAAGCTTGAGCTTACGCCCGCGCAAATGAAACATCTTAAGTAGCGACACTTCGGTACGATCATCACCATCCTTAGCTCGCCCTTCACGTTGTGCAATCCACACTGACTGTCCTTCGTTAATGGACAGACCAATATATTGCGACAGCTTAGTTAAAGCTTGTAATTTACCGCGCGGGCTTTCAATCGAGCGTTGCACGATAAAACTTTTGTTAAGTCGCATGAGGGACGTAGCACCCTGGCTTTTGAGCAAATTGTCGCCGATGGCAATACGCACGGTATTCATACCCTGCAAATAAAGCGCATAGTCCACAAAGGCCGGATCTAAAGAAATATCGCGGTGATTGGAAATAAAGAGATAACCCTTACTCTTATCTAGCTTGTCAAAGCCCTCAAAGGTCACCCCATCGGTGGTGGTGGCAATAGTATGCTGCATAAAGTCAGCTACTTTTTTCTGAAAATCGGCAATGGTATGGATGTGCTCGGTACGACTACTTAAATACTTGCGTACGAGGGGCTTTAAGATGAAGGGACACATCTTTGAGAGCAAGGGGTAACGGAAATTAATGATCCCTTGTAGCAACTCTTGATCATGACATATTTTATACAGCTCCCCCCTTACCTCGCCATCGTTACACGGACGAATATCATCAAAAAAGGGATCGGCGCTGCTACACGGCAACGACTGCACTTCCATGGTATCTGCCATATATGTCTTCTTTCTTTATCTGCTAAAAAACCACAAAATAGTGAAATTATAGCCTAAAACCGCGCTTTTTTTGTGAGAACAAGCAGATTTCAGACCTAAACTGCCCCTTAGCTGCCGGCAGACAACAAGCGATATTCCGCCCCGGCATAGGTATCAGTCATCCCCGAGATATAGTCTAAAATCAGGCGAATACGCGCATATAATTCACTTGCAGGATCTTGACGCACACTTACTTGATAGGCCTGCAAATGCCGCCGAGATATGCGATGACAGAGCCTTAATAGATACGGATCGCCGCCACTTCCGGCGATAATGCGGGCAAATTCATGATAAGGCACTTGCGTCATTTGCCCATAGGCATGTAGCAAATACTGTAGGTACGCCGCACCAGTAAGCTCCAAGCTTTCCACCTCACTTGCGGCATAGACATAACGCATCTCAAAGCGCTTTAATTCCTGCACCGCCTGACAGGCCGGGAGCGCACTGAGATCAATCGTGCCTTGGGTTAACCAGGTCGCTGCATTTTGCCCCAACGCTTGTGCACATTGCTTGACATACAAAGCTCCCAAGACCTCGCGCAAAGCATTTAAGACCGTGCGACGACTAGTGGCAAAGGCCCGAAAGAAGGCCTGACGCGAAGGCACAAAAGCGCTTAAATCCACCTTGCAGAGCACGCTTAACTTCTCAAGGAGCTGTAACAGACTATCGGCTGGTACCAACCCCTTATCGGCCGCATCCTCAAGATCTGCCAAGCTATAGGCCACATCGTCGGCAAGTTCCATTACCAAGGATAAAGGATGGCGCTGACGCAAAGGCCACTTAGTATTTATCGCCGTCAAGACCTGCTTTTCACTTAAAAAGACTCCGGCGTGAATGGGATCAAGGCCGCGGCGCTGTAACATCGGTGCCGTAAATGGCACCTTAATCATGGATGCTAATTGTCCTAAGCTTAAATTTAGTCCCTGTATGCTATGCACAATGCGCAGGCCCTGCGCATTACCATTAAATGCCTTAAGATCAATTTTCTGCGCATCGGTAAGCATATTGTCACAACGCGCACACAGATCATGTAAAAAACGTCTTATCACTGCCTCGCCAAAATGGCCAAAGGGCGGATTGCCGACATCATGCAATAAGGCGGCGGTACTGACACACAAAGTCATCTGCCGCTCAAAGGGGGTAAAATCAGGTGCTTGGCGCACTAAAAAGAAGATGATGAGTCTGGCGTATTCGGCTGTTTCTAAGGAATGGGTCAAACGACTGCGCGCTGAGCTAGTGACATCTAAAGGAAAGACTTGAGTTTTATGTTGCAGACGACGCAACGGAGCGGTAAGGACGGTTTTTAAATGATCACGCTCTAAACCAAAATCCCCGTCAGTAGCTGACAGGGAAGTAGTCAAAAAATCCGTGATGGGGTCCTCAGCTGTCAAACGCTGTGCGCAAAACAGCTGAGAACTGATGTTAGTGTAGTCTTTAGACATAAAGCGGCGAAGCGGCGCCACGATAGCTCTCAAAATCCTTAAAGAGCTCAGGCTCGTCTTCACGGAGCTTCTTTAACATCTCGCGGGTGACTAAGACGACACCACCTTCAGAGCGATAGAAGCGCTTGGCATCAAGCTCAGCATCCTCACCAATGATGAGATCACGCGGCAACTCACAACCTCTGTCTAAGATGACCTTAGTCAGACGGCAACCACGGTGCACGACGCAAGACGGTAAGACTACGGCATCGGTTAAGAAGCAGTTGGAGTGGACACGTGCAGCCGAGAAGAGCACGGAGTGCACAATCGACGAGCCGGACACAATGCAACCGGCGGAGGTTACAGCATTGCGGACGATAGAAGAAGTGCCGTTGATGTCCTGCACGAACTTTGCCGGCGGCATCTGCACCTGATGGGTCCAAATCGGCCAATTGGTGTCATAAACGTCCAATTGCGGCTGTACGGAAGCAATATCCATATTAGCTTCCCAGTAAGCATCAATAGTACCGACGTCACGCCAGTAGCAAATCTCCGGGCAACCGCGATTGCGGATGCAGGAAATGGAGAAGTCGTGCGCATGGGCTAAACGTTGCTTCACTAAGGCCGGAATAATGTCCATACCAAAGTCACGATGTGAGCCTTCAGTAGCAGCATCCTTTTGTAACACATCATAAAGGAAGTCGGCATCAAAGCAGTAAATACCCATCGAAGCCAAGGACATATTCGGATTGCCCGGCATAGCCGGCGGATCCTTCGGCTTTTCAACGAAGTCAGTGATAAGGCCATCGCCATCTACGGCCATTACACCGTAACCAGTAGCCTCAGCGCGCGGGGTCGGAATGCAAGCAATGGTCAGCGGCTTGCCGTGCTTGATATGATCAAGCACTAACATCGCATAGTCCATCTTATAGATGTGATCACCGGCCAAAATAACAATGTACTTCGGATGATGGTTGCGAATAATGTCGATATTCTGATAAACCGCGTCAGCAGTACCCTGATACCAGTGCTCCTCATCAACGCGCTGCTGTGCCGGTAAGAGGTCAATAAATTCATTGAACTGATTGCGCAGGAAGGACCAGCCGGACTGTAAATGGCGTAACAAGCTGTGAGACTTGTACTGCGTTACCACGCCGATACGCGTAATACCAGAGTTCACGCAATTTGATAAAGCAAAGTCAATAATTCTAAACTTACCGCCAAAGAACACGGCCGGCTTGGCGCGTCTATCCGTTAACATGCGCAGACGGCTACCACGACCGCCAGCTAAGACTAAGGCTAAAGTTTGTTTAGCAACGTCACGAGCGTTATCCACTTAACACCTCATTTTCTAATCATCAAAAAAATTAATCATGCGTTGAGCTAGTCATATTGTGGAACAATCAACCCGCTTTGCGCGCATACAAGCGCTCATTTTTTGATTATGGTCAAACTTTTTGCCTGCAAGACGATTAAAAATGTGCACAGATCCCACTTTTTGGATACGCAAAACCGCATGGCAATGCCATTTGGCAACCTTCATCCGTAAATTTTTCGTTAATTGATGATGAAATTTCGCCCCGTATAAGTCCCCCCTGCCCTTCCTGCAGAACCAAGCATAACGCCGGCAATGCTAGAATAATGTGATTAAATTTAAAACTTACCTGAAATTGGAGATAGCGAGCATGATGTACGGAATCATCGGCGCTTTAGATGAAGAAGTAGAACTCCTTGAAGCGGCTTTAGAGCATAAAAGTGAACAGCAAGTAGGTCCCTATCGCTATGTACAGGGCACCTTAGATAGTAAGCAAGTCGTCATTTGCCGTTGTGGTGTCGGCAAGGTAGCAGCCGGCAGTTGCGCCGCTACCATGTTGGCGCTTTATCCCCTTACCGGGCTTATCAATACCGGCGCCGCCGGCGGCATTGCTCAGGGTATGCAAGTTGGCGACTTGGCCCTGTCCTTGCAGGCGGTGCAACATGATGTCAATGCCACGGTCTTTGGCTATCAACTAGGCCAGGTGCCGGGACATGAGCCAACCTTTGTGGCCGATGAAAAATTACTGCAGGCCGCCCGTAGTGCCGCTGCCAAAACCGGCTTTAAACCGCCCTTTGAAGGCACGATTTTAAGTGGCGATCAGTTTGTCTCCAGTGACACCGTGGTCGCGGATTTAACCGCCAAGTTCCCCCATAGTGTAGCCGTTGAAATGGAAGGTGCAGCTATCGCACAAATTGCCAGCGACTTTAAAGTACCATTTTTAATTGTGCGCGCTATTTCAGATTGTGCCGACAATCATGGCGCTGTGTCCTATGAGACCTTCTCCCGCGAAATCTCGCATAAAAGTGCCAATTTTGTGCGTGCGTTATTAAATGCCCTCTAAAAATGGCCGGTGTGCCCATGCAGCCCTGCTTGACAGCCCCACCCTAGAGGTGGGGTGGCACAATTTATCCCCAATTAAGCGTAATTTAGCCTACATGCCATACAAGTTTAAGCCTCGTTGTTATCTTGGCTGTTAACTGTTGCCTAGCATTATTATTTATCTGTTATATATTCTTTTTTCCTCTTAGCGCCGCGAGACTTGCGCCTTTTTGTCAGCCTCATCCTCATTTATTTGCTTAACTTGCATCCACCCTACTTCATAATCTGCATGTCTACCGTCAGTTAGTCAGCAGCCCGCGCCAAACACTCGGGCAACCATTAAAAAAGGGCGTGATGCTCTCCATCTTATGGCCTCAACTAAGGGCAATCCCCAGGCTTAGGATATTAGTATTACCTGAGTATTTAAGCGCCTAAGACGTAGGCGAGCTTGGTCCATGGGCAAGATGGAAAGGGCATCTGCACTTAGCGGTGTTTTTGTGCTTTTTTATTGCTTTGCCTATGCCTTATCGCTAAGATAGCGCTGACATTTGGCAGAAAAAAATCTTCCTGCCTAAAACTCCACCCGCACCATAAAACTTAAGATTGACGACACTACTACCATGACCGACGCTAAAACGAAACTTGATGATTTTGCCGCTTTACTTCAAGCCGAAGCCGCGGCCGCGGCAGAGAAAAAAGATCTCTCCTTTAGTCAGGCGATGGCGGACATCAAACCGGTCAAGCAAGATAAAGTCGCCACGCGCACAGAGCTGATGAATAAAGATTTGGCCAAATTGCGGCAAGAGGCGGCGGTACTTGATAAAAAAGAGGCTGAGCTTGAAGCCTCGTCAGCCTTTGTGCCGCAAGTTGATCCCAATGAGGTCTTGGTTTTTCGCCGGGAAGGAGTGCAACCCTATGTGTTGCGGCGCCTGAAAAATGGTGAGTATTTGGAGGCCGATTACATCGACTTGCACGGCAATACCGTCGAGCAAGCCTATAACTTGGTCATGCGCTTTTTAGAGCATGCCAAGCGCGAGGAATTTCGTTGTGTGCTCATCATTCATGGTAAGGGAAGCAAGGGCCCGCGTAAGGCCTTACTTAAAAGCTATGTAGCCCATTGGCTACGGCAAATTCCAGAAGTCCTAGCCTTTCATAGTGCCCCGGAGTGGAAGGGTGGCACTGGCTCGGTCTATGTCATTTTAAAGAAAGGCGATAAGAGTCGGGCCGAAAATCGCGAGCAACATGCCAAAAGGCAAATCGCCACCTCCGCAAACTGGCGTTAACGGCAAGCTGATTAAATTGCTAAGTAAAGCGCTTAGCTTTACTTAAAATTACTTTGGCAAACAAGAAAATAAAAGCAAGCTTGGCGGAAAAATAAATAAACAAAGACTTACCCAAGCGCAAGCCTGGTCTTAAACTAAGAGCTTATCTTACTTAGTGCTTTTTACCGTAAGATACCTGACCGGCAGGCATGCCGGTCAGACAAGAATGGCATTAAGCGCACAGGATGCGGAGCATGCGACGTAACGGCTCGGCAGCGCCCCATAAGAGCTGATCACCTACCGTAAAGGCCGATAAATAGAGATCGCCCATCATCATCTTGCGCAGACGGCCAATCGGTACCGTTAAAGAGCCAGAAACGGCCGCAGGGGTTAATTCTTTTAAGGTAACTTCCTTTTCATTGGGAATGACCTTAACCCACTCATTTTGTGCCTTGATTAAGTCTTCAATCTCGGCAATGGAGGCGTTTTGCTTTAACTTAATGGTCAAAGACTGGCTGTGGCAACGCAGCGAGCTGATACGCACGCAATTACCATCCACCGGCACCGTATGCGGAGCTAAGCCTAAAATCTTATTGGTCTCGGCCATGCCCTTCCACTCTTCACGGCTCTGGCCATTGTCCATGGCCTTATCGATCCACGGCAAGACGCTACCGGCAAGCGGAGCGGTAAAGTTTTCCGTCGGGAACTCAGGGGCACGCATGCAGGCACGAACCTTACGCTCAATATCTAAAATCGAAGAATGCGGATCGGCAAGCTCGCTATCTACACAATGATAAAGAGCTCCCATCTGCACTAAGAGCTCGCGCATATTCTTTGCGCCGGCGCCGGAGGCGGCTTGATAGGTAGAAGAAGAAATCCACTCCACCAAATCAGCCTTAAATAAACCGGCTAAAGCCATTAACATTAAGCTTACCGTGCAATTACCACCGACAAAGGTCTTACCACCCTTATTTAAGGCCTCATCAATCACCTGACGGTTGACCGGATCAAGAATAATCACCGCCTCATCTTGCATACGTAAGGTCGAAGCCGCGTCAATCCAGTAGCCCTGCCAACCGGTAGCACGTAGTGCCTGATACATCTTGGTAGTGTAATCACCACCCTGGCAGGTAATAATGATGTCCATGGCCTGCAAGGCGTCCATATTGTCCGCGGCAATTAAAGTACCGCTGTCAATGCCGGGCAATTGCGGCCCCGTTTGACCTGCCTGCGAAGTGGAAAAGAAATGGGGCTTGACGGCAAGCTCAGTTAAATCATTTTCTTGCAGCATGCGCTCGAGCAATACCGAGCCCACCATGCCGCGCCAGCCTACCAAACCTAAATTTTTCATGCTTTGTCCTTGGCGTAAAACGCGTGTTTAAGTAAAAATAAAATAAATAACAAAGAGATAAGATTGCTAAACCTAATTACTGCGTCACAGCTGGACATTGGTCCACACTATAGCGCCGCTCATAGGAGCCGTCAGTGCACCGTAATAATACAGTCAGGCTTTTACCTGAGGCAATAATCTGTGATAAAAGCTGATTTTTGCACAGTGCAGGTGCGTTGGCCACAATATGATCTAAGGCCGCCTCACGTTGCGCTGGGGTGCGATTGCCTAGAGCCTGTGGGTCTTGCTCAATAAGCAAGACCACCTCATGCTCACTAATCTTGGCCTCTTGCATGGTCGTATACGCATCGACGGTCAAAGGCAAACTATCGGCTAAGGTTTGTGCCGCATCGGGAGTGGGCTTTAAATACACGTTATAGGCGTAATAGGCGATAAAGAGTAACAGTACTATGACATACACGCGCACTTTAGCGCCTAAATGAGTAAGTTTAGCCCCCAATTTTTGCTCTGATTGAGCGCCCGTTTGCATCTCTAGTGCTTGCTTCTTGCCCGGCATAACAATCCCTAAACGCTTATCCCCATGGTATGATGAGAATTTGCAAAAAACTAATATGTAAATGCTTAACTTTGCCTTGAGAGTAGATCTATGTCAACCACTATTCTGGGAAAAGACTCCCCGCTTGAAGAAACCCTCGCCCGCCTGCAGGCCAAAGCGCAGGAGTTAGGACTGCAACTTGAAGAAAAAGCGATTTTAAATCCCCTTCCCCATCTGTGGTCACTTGAATTAGTTGAGGTAAATTTTCCGCAGGTAATTTACTCCAATGGTAAAGGCTCGTCCCTCTTAGCTGCCCGTTGCTCGGCCTATGGTGAGCTCTTTGAGCGCCTGTCCACCCATGCTTATTTTGCCGACTATTTTTTAGGGGCAGAAAACGCGCAAGCACCATTTGTGCACTTTGCCGATGAAAAATGGACCCCGATCCCCGAAGACAGTGACGGCACTCTCCCCACTGACATCTTAAATGCCGCCTTACGCAAGTTCTATACTACCAATCAGGATATTAGCCTTGAGGACTTGGTGGATATTGGCTCATCTTCCTACAGCCGCGGGGTATGCTCCATTCCCTTTACCAATGCGCGCAATGGCGAGGTGGTCTATTTCCCCATCAATCTTTTAGATAATCTCTATGGCTCCAATGGCATGAGCTCGGGGAATACCGAGTATGAGGCCTTAGCACAGGCCTTAAGTGAAATCATTGAGCGCTATGTCAAACGCGAGATCATTAAAAAGGGCCTGGCCTTGCCGGAGATCCCCCGCGAGATCTTACAGCGCTATCCTGAATCTTATGCCACCTTAGAAGGTCTGCAAAGCCCGCAATTAAAGGTCGTCTGTTATGACGCTTCCTTAGGTGGTCGCTTCCCGGTAGTCTGTGCCATTTTGTTTAATCAATCCAACGGCACCTGTGCAGCTGCCTTTGGCGCTCATCCGATGTTTGCCGTGGCCTTAGATAGAACCTTAACGGAATTAATGCAAGGCCGTTCTTTTGTCGATTTAGATGATTTTGCCGAGCCATGCTTTGATTTAACCCGTACCGGCGATGATACCAACTTAGAAAGTCAATTTATTGATTCCACCGGTTTACTGCCATTACAAATGTTCAAAGATCAAGCGGACTTTAAATTTGTACATTGGGATTTTGCCGGTTCGACCCATGACGCCTACAAGGCGCTGCGTTATATGATTGATAAGTTGGGCTTTGATATCTATGTACGTGCCTATCAGCAATTAGGTGTCTTAGCTTATCGCGTCATTGTCCCGGGCATGTCGGAGGTTTATCCGCTTGATGATCTTAGTTACAACAATTTAAATCGCGCCATTGATTTTCAAGAGTCGCTCTTAAGTCTGCCGACAGCGCAAGAAGACAGTACCACCTATGCCGCCTATTTAGAAGAGCTGGAAAATTCAAACTTTGATGATCAGGAATTGATCTATCCGCTCTTAGGTCTTTTGCCTGACGTAGGCAGCCCGTGGCAACAATTGCGCATGGGCGAGCTCAAGTGCCTTCTGGCCTTACGCGCCCAAGATGCAGAAAGTGCGTTACAGTACGCCAAGTGGACCTGTAACTTTAATGAAGAGCTGTTTTCTTTAGAGCGTTTGACCTTCTATCGTTGCCTCGTAAAAACCTTGGAGCTTAAGCTCAATCCTAGCTTTAAGGAGCAGGACTATCAAGAAGCGCTAAGCAAACTGTACGGCGCAAAGACGGTACAGGCAGTCAATGATCATCTGCAAGGTAAAGCGCAATTTAATGGTCTTCAAGGAAGCGATCTTAATTTAACCGGCTTTAACACGCAGCAAAGCTTGATTGCGCTCTTTAGGCGCCTGCAAGCTTATGGTAGCGTCGCCTAAAGCTTACTTAAGTAAAATTTACGCATTGTTTAAGGACAAATTAATATGCATACTTCTAAGCGTCTGCTAAGTGCCGCCGTTTTGGGTCTGACGGCGCTGATTTTTGGCGGTTGCCAAACTGCTCAAGAGCCTACTGCCATTGTCTCTTCTCCTGCCTATTGGCAACAAATGCAGCAAAAACTGCAGCAGGTAACACGCTATCAGCTCTCAGGTCGTTTGGGCGTCAGCGGCAGTACGCGCTTTAGCGCCAATTTCACCTTAACTGCCAACCAGGACAATTATGAATTAGAGTTAACCTCCCCCTTTGGCGCAACCTTGGCAAACTTAACCGTCAAGCCCGGTGAAGCCATTTTAGTAGCTGATGGCAAAACCTATCAGGCAGCCGATGCCCAAAGTCTTTTTTATGAGACCTTTAATTTAGATTTACCCTTAAGCTCGTTGCGCACCTTAAGCTTGGGCTTAATCGGCCCGGCCTCCATCTTACTTCCTGATGGTCAATTGCTAAGTTCCGCCCAAGATGGCTTTGTGGTCAATTATCAACACTTCAAGGAATTTGACGGTTACGCCCTGCCAACCGATCTTAATGTCAACAAGGGGCAGCTTTACATTAAGCTTAAGGTCAATGAGGTAGCCTACATTGAGTAATTTAACAGTCCTCGCGCCGTGCAAATTAAATTTATTTCTCTATATCACCGGTAAAAGAGCGGACGGTTACCATAATCTACAGACCCTATTTACCCTGTTAGATTTTGGCGATGAGATGAGTTTTACCCTCACTGACCGCCCCGGTGAATTGAACTTAAAGGGAGCCTTTAATTTTCCGCCGGAGCACAATACCATCATCAAGGGGTTAAAACTGTTACAAGCGCGCGCGGACGAATTACACCTGCCCATCAAACATGGCATTACCATTGAGGTGGCAAAGCGCATCCCTCAAGGAGGCGGGCTTGGTGGCGGCTCTTCGGATGCAGCCGCAGCACTTTTATGTGCCAATCATTTATGGCAATTAAATTTGCCCTTAAATGAGCTTGCCGCTATCGGACTTAAGGTTGGCGCTGATGTGCCCATCTTTATCTATGGCCGTCCGGCCTTTGCCACCGGCGTAGGGGAAAAACTGACGGCCATAGATCTGCCAGAGCGTTGGTATATTGTCGCCGCCCCGGAGCATTGTCAGGTCAATACCGCTAAGGCCTTTGCCGATCCTCTACTTAAACGTGACAGCAAGGAGCGCAGTTTAGAAGAGCTCATGAAGCTCCCGTTTGAGAATGACTTTACGCTTAGTGTTGCAAAAAGCCATCCTGAAATTGGACAGCTTTTAGCACTCTTGGTAAAATATGCGCCGGCGCATTTATCAGGCAGCGGGGCTTGCTGCTTTGTTGCGTTTGATGATGAAACGACAGCGCAGAGCGCACTGCAAGAAATTGCCGCGCAACATCGCGGACCACTCTTTTTGGCCCGAAGCCTTAATCGTTCGCCTGTACACGCTACTCTATTAACACTCTAGCTTATCCGGAAGGTTTAAGAAAATATGGCTGATATGAAGCTGTTTGCCGGTAATGCCACGCCTGAACTGGCCAAGCGCATTGCGGCACGTTTATATACTCGTCTGGGCAACGCCACGGTTGATCGTTTCTCTGACGGCGAGATCCATGTACAGATTAATGAGAATGTCCGCGGCGGCGACATCTTCATCATTCAGTCCACCTGTGCCCCGACCAATGACAATCTGATGGAGCTCATCGTCATGATCGACGCGATGCGTCGTGCTTCTGCCGGTCGTATTACCGCCGTGATCCCTTACTTCGGTTATGCCCGTCAAGATCGTCGTTTAAGATCTGCCCGTGTGCCGATTACCGCTAAGGTGGTGGCTGACTTCTTATCTAGTGTCGGTGTGGATCGTGTACTGACCGTTGACTTACATGCCGAGCAGATTCAGGGCTTCTTTGATGTGCCGGTCGACAATTGCTTCTCCTCACAGATCTTCGTTGAGGACATGCTGGAGCAAAATCTGACCAATCCGGTGGTGGTATCTCCGGATATGGGCGGTGTGGTGCGTGCCCGTGCCATTGCCAAGCTCTTAAACAATGCTGACATCGCCATTATCGATAAGCGTCGTCCGCGTCCTAACGTCTCGGAAGTGATGCATCTTATCGGTGAAGTTAAGGGGCGTGACTGCATTATCGTCGATGACATCATCGATACCGGCGGGACCTTATGCAAGTGTGCCGATGCCTTAAAAGATAGAGGTGCGCTCCACGTCATCGCTTATGCCACCCACCCGGTGCTCTCGGGCGATGCGGTAAAGAATTTAAGCACTTCACGCTTAGATGAGTTAGTGGTCTCGGATTCTATTCCGGCCACCAGCCAAATTGCCAAGCTTGAAAAGGTGCGTTATCTGACTTTAGCGCCGATGCTAGCAGAAGCTATTCGCCGCATCAGCAATGAGGAAAGTATTTCCGCCATGTTCCAACAGGCTTAAATCGCCTCAAGGCCCGTTTCCAGCCCCGCCATAGTGCGGGGCTTTGATATTTTATAGCCCGGGTCAAAGCACAGCGCGCAAGCCAAAAAGCCGCAGAAAGCTTGAAGCCTCCTGCGGAAAACTGCGATTCACTTATGTGCAACCTCATGTTTGTTTGTGACGCCTCAATTAGCGCCGCGAGCGTTAAATTTTCCCTGATGCCTCACCTCCTTTAAGCGCTTTGCTCTTCATCAGCGACGCCATTGGCCGCAACTTGCGCCTCAGGATGCAAGCTTAAGAGCTCGATGCCATCGGCATCCACCTCGGCCACACAATGGGTCACCTTGCCGCTTTCATCTTTAATTAAGCGATAGCGTAATTTGCCGGTCACGAGCAAACGTTGCCCGGCGACGATTAAATTTTGTTTGCGACTTAACAAACGCAGGCTACCGCCTTCACGCAAGATCACTTGGTGATATTCATAATGCTCGCGCCGGGCATTGGGGTGGTTGGAGTACCACACCTCGCTGGTCCGTAACACAAAACGCATAAATTGGCCGCCACTTGAGCTTACATAGCGGGAAGTATGATCTGGGATCACCTCTCCAATTAACAAGACTTGATTGTTCGTTAACATCGTTCCTCCTGAAGTGGTATCGCTATCTACAGCTTAGCTAAAGTAGCGTAAAAAGCACCCGGAAAAATCTACCCAAAAAGGGTAGAAAATCTGCGACGTCATCTGAAGGGGCAACCCTGATGAAAAATACCCTATACACGCCCGCTGTGGCCTACAGAAGGCCTAACTGTGCCCTTGGGGCTACCATCCACCCTGGGGGCTTGATATACGCGCTATAGGCCCGCTCACGCTTTTGTGTAGGCACAGCCCTTAAGGTGGGCAAATCTTGTACAATAGGCCGCGTTTTTTACGGATAACTTCCGTCTTCATTGACAGCCTGGTAGTAAGAAGGAAAGTAAGCATGCTGACAGCTCAGCAGCAAGCGGTGGTGGCCTGCGCCTCCAATTTAAAGCGCGGCGAGATCCTTAAAGTTGAGGCCTGTGCCGGAAGTGGTAAGACCGCGACCTTAGTGGAAATTGCCCGCGCCAATCCACAGACGCGCTTTTTGTACCTGGCCTTTAATAAAGCCATTGTGCAAGAGGCCAAAACCCGCTTTCCGCCCAATGTCAAAATCTTCACCACCCATGGGCTGGCCTATATGTGGTATCGCTACACCTATGGATCTGAGCGCTTACATACCATAAGCCCCGGATTTAAGGCCATTGAATTGCAATCACTCCTGCCCAAGGCCAGCCCCAAGGAGCTTAATCAGGCTTTAACCGCTTTCCGCCAATTTTGCCAATCTGGGCACAGTAAGGTACCCGATGCGGCGGCTGCGGTCTGGGAGGCGGTACAAGACGGACGCTTGCCACTGACCCATGACTTTTATCTCAAGCTATGGCAACTGCACGGCAAACCCCGTTTTCGTAATCATGATTGCGTGATGCTCGATGAGGCCCAAGATACCAATGCCGTGACCTTAGCGCTCTTTTTGGACAATGATTGTAGCAAGATTGTCGTCGGTGACCGCCATCAAGCCATCTATGGCTTTCGCGGGGCGGTCAATGCACTCGCGACCTTAAAGGCTGACTACAATTTGCATTTGTCCTATTCCTTTCGCTCCACGCAAGCTATCTTGGATAGGGCCAATTACTTCCTGCAGCGTTATGCCACGGATAGGGCTAATCTGCACGCTATGATCTCCAAGGCCGATCCGACGCGCCTGCCCGGCGGGCAAGCGATTTTAGCCCGCACCAATGCGCAACTCATCAAACAATTGGCCGAGGCCACAGAGCATGGGCGTGGCCAGTATCGCCTGTTGCGCACAGCAGAGAGTATCTTTAGCCTGCCGCTTAGCGTGCTAGCACTGCAACAGGGTAAGCTTGATGCTATCCGACCGGAATGTGCGTGGCTCAAGCGCTTTAAAAATGCCGGCGCCTTAACAGACTATGCAGAAGATATTGCTGACACCGAATTAAAATCTTGCCTCAATCTCATCCATGAATGGGGGCCGCAATTGCCCACGCTCTATCCTCAGGCCCAACATCTTTATGGCAATCAACAGGCCACGATTGACCTTGCCACCGCCCATTGTGCCAAGGGGCTGGAGTGGCAACAGGTGACTTTATGCCGTGACTTTATGGATCTGAAAGAAGAATTTAAGCAATTAAAGGGCAAGCAGAAAGGCGCGCGTCTTAATCCCGAGCAATTTGAGCAAGAACTCAATCTGTACTATGTGGCGGTAACCCGGGCCGGCAGTATGCTGACAGATTTTTCGCCCAATAATCGCACCTTTGTGCGCAGACGCACTAAGTGCTAACATAAGATGGATGCGCTCATAAGGCGCGTAAAGTCCATCAAGTTGCTTAGCACAAAGCGCATGCATCCTAGGGTTTAACTCTAGATTGCAGCTTACGCGTAAAATCCTGCCATACGTTTACACCGACAATTTTTCATGACGCCAAGACAAGCGGCGCCAAACAATTTGCGATTAGGGCTATCAGCTGCATTGGGGAGGAGATGAAGTTTAGTGGTGGGTCGTGAGGGGATCGAACCCGCGACCAACGGATTAAGAGTCCGCTGCTCTACCAGCTGAGCTAACGACCCACAGTAACTTCACAACATGCTAGGGCATGTGTTTGTAAATTTTTCTTTGCAGAACAAAGAAAAACTGCAATTTGGTGGACGTTACAAGACTCGAACTTGTGACCCCCTGCTTGTAAGGCAGGTGCTCTAACCAACTGAGCTAAACGTCCAAAAGAGTGGTGGGTTGTGAGGGGATCGAACCCGCGACCAACGGATTAAGAGTCCGCTGCTCTACCAGCTGAGCTAACAACCCACGAAAAGAGTCTGAAGTTTAGTGGTGGGTCGTGAGGGGATCGAACCCGCGACCAACGGATTAAGAGTCCGCTGCTCTACCAGCTGAGCTAACGACCCACGTTAACTTCACAACATTGTTGCATTACGTCCGCTGGGTTGTAAGGGAATCGAACCCTTGACCAACGGATTAAAAGTCCGCTGCTCTACCGACTGAGCTAACAACCCGTTCAGCGGTCTCAGCAATGTTGCCTGACGGAGCGCTATTATAAGGATTTTTCACCCCTGTGCAAGCCTTTTTTAAAAAATTTATGAAAAATTTTTAAAATCACTCCCTCAGGCCAGGCGTGCGCTGGCTATAAACCCAGTTCGCGCCGCGCCATATTTGCTGAAGTATCAGCAGGATAAGTATTAATTACCAAATTAAAATAGCGCTTGGCCTTTTCCGTATCACCCTTTTGCTTACAGATAAGCCCGAGCTTATACAGTGCATCCGGACGCTTGGCTGACGAAGTAAAGCGCGCCACATTAAGGAAGCTGACGCGTGCGGCCTCAAAATTATTTTGCCGATATTGCACCTGACCAAGCCAATACCACGCATTAGGAGTAAGGCTATTATCAGGATAGGTCGCCACATAGTCATTAAAGGCTGTGGCAGCCCCAGCAAAGTCATTGGCCATCACCTTGGCATAGGCGGCGTCGTAGCTTGCCTTAGCTTGCGCATCGGCAGGTTTTAACGTAGGGCCCGTACTGGCACTGCTAGTAGCCGCAGTGGCGCTTGTAGCGTTAGTGGTGCCCGTACTTGCCGTTACCTGCGGTGTAGTTGGGGCCGGAGCTGCTACGGCATTGGTAGTCGTCACGGTGGCGGCAGGAGCGGCTGTAGCAGGCGCCGGGGTAACAGAGGCTGTCGCGGCACTATTTTGCTGCTTTATAAGGTAACGTAGCTCTTCTATCGCTCCGCGTAGCGAAGCGATTTCATTTTGAAGCTCCGTTAACTGATTTTGTTGGGCGAGCATGGTGCGCTGCTGTGCATTAAGTTGCACTTGCAGATCATCTACTGACGCTGCCTGTACCGCACTTAGGGGTAACAGCAGCGCCACTAGAGCCATTACGCCAAGCTTTAAACAATATCTACGCATGGCGATACTTACTCTTAGTAATTAATGACCGCACGGCGATTCTTAGCCCACGCGGCCTCAGAGTGACCCGGATCAAGCGGCTTTTCCTCGCCATAACTGACGATGGAGAGCTGATTGATATCCACCCCTAAGTTTTGCATATAGCGCGCCACCGAGCGAGCACGGCGCTCTCCTAGGGCAATGTTGTACTCCGGAGTACCACGCTCGTCGGTATGACCTTCAATGATGATGCGCGAGTCAGGATTGTCACGCAGATACTGCGCATGAGCCTGCATTACCCCGATGTATTGATCTTGAATCTGATCGCTATCGTAATTGAAGTAAATGGTATTGTTCTCGCGTAGGGCCGCAGGACCGCCAAATTGCGTCTGATATTGAGCATTGGGATCACCGACGGTCACGGCACCATCGCTATCCACCCCCATCGGCACATCAGAGCCCAAGCCCTGTGAGCCATCTTGCACTAAGGACGCCGAGTTTTGGCTCGCGCTATCCCCACTCGTTGAGCAAGCGGAAAGGTTAAACGCCATCACGGCGCACAGTAAGATATAAAAGGTCTGCTTAAACATTTTCTATTCCTTATTATTTTTCCAGTAAGGGGCCCCAAGCCGGAGCGCTGACCTCACCTGAGGTTGAAGGTAAATTCGCTTTAAAACGTCCATCGGCGGACACAATGGCCAAGCCTTTACGGCCTTGATAGACAGTAGAGTAAATCACCATCGAGCCATTGGGCGCTACGCTCGGACTTTCGTCTAAGGAGGAGGTGGTTAGCATATAGATACTGCCATCCACGTCCATACGAGCTACGCGATAGCCGTTTTGATTGGTGATGACAATAAGGGCATTAGAGCCCGGTATAGCCTTAGCTGACAGATTCATCCTCCCTTGATAGGTGACGCGCTCAGTCTGACGGGTATTAAAGTCAAACTTGTAAATCTGTGCTCCGCCGCCACGCTCAGAGGTAAAGAACAAGGCTTTACTATCGGCAGACCAGGTCGGCTCAGTATCAATGGCCGGATTGGAAGTGACGCGGATTAACTTCCGTAATTGCAGATCATAGTAGTAGATATCCGGCTGCCCACTTTCATAGGATAAGGTCATCGCAATTTTGGTGCCATCGGGCGACCATGAAGGCGAGCTATTAAGTCCAGGGTAAGAGGCAATCGCCGTACGCTCTTTACTATTGATGTCCTGAATAAAGATGGTAGGCACGCGCCGCTCAAAGCTCACATAGACCAAACGTGAGCCATCCGGTGCCCAGGACGGGGTCATAATCGGTTGGGTAGACTTTAAGATCGGCACTTCATTGTAGCCATCATAGTCCGCCGTCATCAGCTGATAAGGGAAAGGCTCCCCATGCTTGTAGACGATATAGGCAATGCGCGTTCTAAAGGCCCCCGGCTGACCGGTTAAATGCTGATAGACCCGATCCGAGACGCGATGGGCGGCCTGACGCATGGTAGCAATATTCGATGCCCCACGATAATGGGCAAGCACCTTACCCTGCTGCGCCCCTTTAAGACCGACTAACTGAAACTCTACCTGATAAGTATTGCCATCAGGGTAGACCTTGCCAAAGACCACCGCCTCCGCGGGGCTTTGAGCAAAGGCATCTAAGTTTACTTGCTCTCCTGACAGGGCATTAGTCGGGATTAGGCTTTGTGCCAAAGGAGAAAACTTACCTGAGCGCATTAAGTCGGCGCTGACGACCGCTGCCACATCCGTACCAATATTCTGCGGCTGGGCAAACGGCAGAACCGCAATCTTACGGCCCTCATTAATACCACCGGTAATTTGAATCTGCAAAGCAGCACTAGCGGCAAATGAGGCACACAATAGCACACCTGCTAACAACAATTGTCTAAAAAAGCGCATATTATCCTCGCTACAACTTCACTCCTCACGATTATAAACGCTTATATCTTAGGCGTCATAGTGATCACAATGCTATTACAATCAGGACACTTAGCCGGGGGCCGTGGCAACATGCCAATTAAGTGCAAAGTAGATAGCGCCGAAGCGCATACTGCCTCATCACCAGAGCATTTTTCCCCGGAGATCATCCCCTGCGCATCCACCGATAAGGTCACCACCACCTGTTTACCATTCATCGATGGGTCAATGCGCCAATTTTGTTCAATGAGCTGTTGCACCTTGGCACCATACTCTGAAGCCAATCCTGCACCACCACCAAGGCCACTGCCTCCTGCCACGCCATCGGCCGTCCCTAAGAGCTCCTCTTCAAGTTTTGCCGCTTCTGCAGCCTGTTTGGCAGCCTGCTCTTTGGCAAGCCGTGCCGCCTCTTCTTTAGCCTTACGCTCCGCCTCGGCTTTAGCCTTCTTTGCCGCCTCTTCCTTGGCCTTGCGCTCAGCCTCAGCTTTAGCTTTCTTTTCTGCCTCGGCTTTAGCCTTACGCTCAGCTTCAGCTTTGACCTTCTTCTCGGCCTCTAATTTGGCCTTACGCTCAGCTTCAGCTTTGGCCTTCTTCTCGGCCTCTAATTTGGCCTTACGCTCAGCTTCAGCCTTGGCCTTGCGTTCAGCCTCGGCTTTGGCCTTTTGCTCGGCTTCTAATTTGGCCTTACGCTCGGCCTCTTGCTTTTTCTTTAAGGCCAGCGCTGCCTGCCGTTTTGCCTCTTGAGCCTTTTGTTGTTCGACCTTGGCCTGCAATTCTTGTTGGGCTTGTTTTAATTGCTCTTCACGCTGTGCTTGCGCCACATCAACTTTAGGCGGCTCGGGGGTTTTTATAGGCGTGGCTTTACCCTGCTCGCTACCTTTGGCAGGGGGCGTAGAGATCATCACCGCATGCATAATACTCCCGGCATCGTCAGCCGGGCGCTCGGGCTTATCTAAGGACACATTGACAACCAGTAGCCCCAAGAGCACCAAGTGCAAGCCTAAGGCGACCGCGAAGGCCATCGTGGTATTAATCTTCATCCATTTACGGCAATGTTAGCTCCGCCCAATGTGGCAGCAGAGGCTTGCCGTCCTCCGTAATTGTCTTGTAAGCTGCAATATGCTTTAGTCTGATATAACTTAATTACTAGGCGCCAAGGGCTCGGTGACCAAACCCACCGAAGCAACGCCACTTTGCTTTAAGGCATTCATCAACTGAATGACAGCATCGTAGGGCACTTGGGCATCGCCCTGCACCACCACCGGACGCTTAGGATCTTTGGCCAATTCGTTACCCACTAAGGTGCTTAACTCATTTAAGTCCCCAGCTTTAATTGCAGTGCTATCCACGCTGACATAATACTGTCCGGCGCGATCGACCGTGGCAATAATCGGGGTTAACTGATCTTCATTCATCGCCTCGGCTTCAGCCTGCGGCAGATCAACCGTCACCCCTTGCATCACCACCGGCGCGGTAGCGATGAAAATTACCAAGAGCACCAACATCACATCGATGTAGGGCACCACATTAATTTCAGCTACTGTGCGCGATTTGGCGCGCGTACGTATCTGCATCTTAGCAATCCTCTAATATCGTGCTAGCGCTTGTACTTAGAACCGGCTGCCCCCGGGGTAATGTAATGTGGAGTAGACGCAGCTTCTGCACTACGTGCGCTATTTTTAGGCGGTGTAGCACTATAGTCAGCAAAGACTTGACGCCCGGCCTGCACATTATCCGGCGTATTGTTACTGCGCGGCGGGGTGACCGCACGATAAGGATCGAGGCCACTTAGGCTACTGCCAGGAGGCGGATAATGCGGGGTATTACTCGTAGCGGCAGGACGCATCCCCGGAGGAGTCTGACGCTCCGATGTATGATAGCGCATGCTCCCTGCTTGCGGATAAGGCCCCATCGTGGCGCTTGCCGGATTGACACTAGTAGCATTTACCTGTGCCCCAGAGGCCACATTTGTGGGCGCACTTTGCGCTGTTGCCTTCGCTTTTTCTTCCTTGGCCTTCATCAATTGCGAGCGGATGGTCACCAAACGGCGATTTAAGATGGTGGCAAACTCATCCATAAAGTTTAAGTAGCGATTTTCCAAGGCCTCGACCTTGGTGACAAAACGGTTATAGAACATCACCGCCGGAATAGCCGCAAACAGACCCATGGCAGTGGCAATTAGAGCTTCGGCAATTGGCGGAGCGACCATCGACAAGGTGGCATTTTTTACCGCCGCCAAGGCCACGAAAGCATGCATAATGCCCCACACCGTACCAAAGAGGCCGATATAGGGAGAAATAGAGCCAATGGTTGCCAAAGTGGCCAAATTGGTCTCTAAGGCCTCCACTTCACGCGAGGAGGCAACCTTCATCTGCCGATAAGTGCCGTCCATCACCACTTCCTGATCGGCAGGTCCGGAATTTACAAGGCGCACAAATTCTTTAAAGCCGGCGGCATAAATAACCTCCAGCCCCACCAAATCCTGCTGGCGTTTGACGCAATCTTGATAGAGATTGTTCAAATCAATGCCCGACCAGAATTTATCTTCAAATTCGTCGGCCTTGCGGCGCCCGTTTTTATACATATTGCTCCGCTGAATGATGATGGTCCACGAGATGATGGATAAAGCGAGCAAAAAAGCCATCACCAATTGCACGAGCAAACTGGCGTTTAAAATAAGCTCAGTGATAGAAAGCGATCCCTGCATTGCTTAAGCCTCGTCGTTGCAATATGCCTTAAGTTTGGCGGTGGTATCTTCAGGTAGCGGCAAGAGCTCCCCGGTCTTTAAATCAATAAAAGCGACATCACAGCTAAGTTCAAATAACACCGTACCGTCTTCAGCGCGTACTTCTTGTTGGAAGCTTAACGCCACATGACGCATCCGACTTATCTGACATGAAACAGTCAATAAATCTTCAAATTTGGCCGGTTTACGAAAACGCGCCTGCATTTTGGCCACCACAAAGCCCCTGCCGCTTTGTAGCATCGCCGTTTGTGACATGCCCAAGGCACGAATGAAATCGCTACGCGCCCGCTCGCAAAACTTTAAGTAATTTGCGTAATAAACAATCCCGCCGGCGTCCGTATCTTCGTAATAAACGCGAACCTGAATGGTAAATTCTTTACTCATCTTATTAAGGCCTTAAGCCATCAAACATTGGTTAGTGCGCTAAGTGTACAGCATTGCAGGCCTTGATGGTGCAAAAGCATCATCACAGCGCACTGTTTTATACAATAATCCCTTGTTAGGCATGATTTATTCGTCAGTTTGCTCCATAGGCGGGGACGATAAATGCGCCGGGAGCGTGAGCCCAAACTTCAAGTAAGCCTTACGCGCCGCCTGTCTACCGGTACGGGTGCGTTGGACAAAGCCCTGTTGAATTAAATACGGCTCCACCACATTCTCAAGCGTATCGCGCTCGTAACCTAGGGAAGCGGCCAAACTATCTACGCCCACCGGACCGCCATTGAAATCATAGATGATGGTTTTTAAATACTGCCTATCAAAATCATCAAAACCATCTTCATCAATCTTTTGCAATAACAGCGCCTGTTTGGCGGTGTGCACATCTATATGCCCACTACCGCGCACTTCGGCATAGTCACGCACGCGCCGTAACAAGCGATTGGCAATACGCGGTGTGCCGCGCGAGCGCGAGGCAATTTCCATGGCTCCACCTTTATCAATACTGATATTAAGCTTACGGGCACTGGCATTGATAATAAGCTCTAATTCCTGCGGGCTATAGAACTGCAATTGCAAGATAATGCCAAAACGCGCGCGCAAAGGTGAAGTTAAGGTGCCGGCACGGGTGGTCGCCCCGATTAAGGTAAAGGGCTGCAACGCAATTTTAATTGAACGTGCCGACGGGCCTTCACCGGTCATAATGTCCACCTGAAAATCTTCCATCGCCGGGTACATAAACTCTTCAATCACCGGAGACAGTCGATGGATTTCGTCAATAAAAATCACATCCCGTCTTTGCAGATTGGTAAGTAAAGCAGCCGCATCCCCCTTTTTCTCTAAGGCAGGTCCAGAGGTGGAGGATATATTGACGCCCAGCTCATTGGCAATAATGTTTGACAAGGTGGTTTTACCCAAGCCCGGCGGGCCAAAAATCAACACATGATCCAAAGCCTCACCACGCTTTTTGGCCGCCTGCAAGGCAATTTCCAATTGCGATTTAACATCTTCTTGCCCAATATAATCGGCCAAAGTCTTAGGGCGCAGAGCACGGTCCTCGGCAAAACCTGCGCCGCCAAACTCGGCGATTTTTTCCTCGGGCGTAGCCTCGGGACGAGCGATGGAATTGGTCTGTACGCTCAAACTATCGGCAATAATGCCCCCTTGTTCCCGTAATGCCATTACCCTCTCCTATGATGTTGCGCAATATGGGCTAAAGCCGCGACGATCACCGCGCGCGTATCCATACCGCTTTGATATACCGCTTTGACATAACTTACAGCAGCATTTTCTTTATACCCCAGGCCAATTAAAGCCGCGATGGACTCCTCACGTATCACGCGCGGACTTAAGGAAGGCTCTGGTGATAAACCTTCAGAGGCAGGTACGACCGGGGTTTCAGTCTTAGTTTCAGGCGGGGTGGGCACCATACTTATACTAATGGGCAGGCGCTTTAATCTATCTTTAAGCTCAACAATCAAGCGCTCGGCGGTTTTGCGCCCGATCCCGGGCACGGTGGAGATTAAGCGCACATCCTCACTTTCCACCGCCTGCGTTAAATCGGCATAACTTAAGGTTGAAACCAGTGCCAAAGCGGTTTTAGCGCCAATCCCGCTTACTTTAAGGAGCTCGCGAAATAGTAAGCGCTCATCATAGGCCAAAAAACCATAGAGCAGATGGGCATCCTCACGCACCGCGTGATGCAGATATAAAAATGCCGTGCTACCGACCTTTAATTTAGCAAGCGCACTTGTGGGTACTTCCACTTCATAACCGATGCCCGCCACTTCAATCAAGGCCGTAAAACCATCGATGCGTAGTACCGTACCCCGGATACTTCCAAACATAAAACTTCCTTATCGCTCAAACGCTGTGATTATAGCCTGTAGCTTTACGCCCTTAAATGTATGCCCGTAATTTAGTTGCGCCGATAGCGCCCATGCACCGAGGAGGCGAGGGAAATATGCTCGCCCATGGCGGTGGTAACTTTAGCCGTATAAGCATGACAAATGGCACAGGCCAGGGCATCGGCGGCATCACTTTGCGGAGTACCGGAAAGTTTTAAGATCTGCTGCACCATATATTGCACCTGATACTTTTGCGCCGCACCATAGCCTACCACTGCCTGCTTAATTTGCATCGGCGTATATTCATAAACTTTAAGCCTCACTTGTGCTGCCGCCACCATGGCCACGCCGCGCGCTTCGGCCAATTTTACCGTTGATTGTACATTCTTGGCCAAAAAGGTCTCTTCAATGGCCATCACCGTGGGCTTAAATTGCTCTACTAAGGTTCCCACCGCCTGAAAGATGGTCAAGAGGCGCTCATAAATTGGGCCGTTACCGGCATTGATGCAGCCCGAGCCCAAATACATCAAGCTGCCACCACTACTTTTGACAATGCCATAGCCAGTAATGCGTGATCCCGGATCGATGCCCAATACAATCTCACTCATAATAAAAGATGTGTTCCTTAGCTGATGCTTTAGCCCCTGCCGCGGTAAGACTATTATCATAAGCCCCGCGTACCTGCGCACCTACAATTAAAGCAGTCGTATTTTCCGTGCTGGGTAAAAAGGCTGGCATGACTTACCTTTAATCGCTACGGTAAACTTGGCGTCAAAGTTTAAATAGGAGGGATGGTGCTGCTTGGGGGACTCGAACCCTCGACCTATTGATTACGAATCAATTGCTCTACCACCTGAGCCAAAGCAGCAACGGCGCACATTCTATACTATCTTTAAGGTTAAGATCAATTACAATACAACAAATTTTGCATTGCTAGCGCTAAGGCGCCGTCGCGAGTTTAACTAAATAGCCTGAGGATAGTTGTTATGGAAGAATACCGTCCCATCCTGTATGTGATGTCGCTCTTTGTCGCATGGTGGGCCCAAGCACTCTTTTCCACCCCGGCACTGCCGGATATCCGCTCTTATTTATTACTCGTGGCCGCTAGTTTATGGTTATTGAGCAGCGTAGTCATCTTGTTTAAAGAGCGTAAACGGCCGTCAGCTATCTTTATGCTAGCTCTCGCGCTCTGCCCTCATCTTTTTTATGCCGAGTTTCTCTTATTGAGCATGAGCCCCGACTTTAGGGCCGACCGCATCGACGCCATATACATTGTCTATAACGTCATGCGCTACTTCCTCTTGCTGTGCGCCTTACTTATCATTATCAGAAGGCTTTTGCACAAGCTCAACTCTTTTGCCGACGAAACGCCATTGCGTCCCAAACCTTAGTTACATGCCCTGAAAGTACATTATGCCCAAGACCACGCCGACGGCTATCACCACGGTGACGGCCAGGGGCAGACGTAAAATCGCTGACAATACTGCCGCCGCCGCGCCAAAGTACGTCACTTCCATATGCCCCGGCACCGAATAGAAAATTCCGGGGAAGACTAAGGCAGTCATCGCGGTATACGGGATCAGATCTAAAAAGCGCTTGAAGTAGGCACTGAGTTTTAACTTGGAGATAAATAAAGCCGGCACCAAACGTGGTAAATAAGATACCGCCCACATCCCTAAAATAATGAGAACATAAGGTTGTACGTCCATTATTTACCCTCCTTAGATGCGCTTGAGTTGTCACTTGCCGTCATATTGTCATCCACCGCCTTAGGCTCTTCTTTAATAAAGAGCGCGCCCACGGCCGCACACACCAAGGTGCTAATCACAATGGCCCAGCTACCATCAATAACCATGGACAATAAGGTGCAACTTAAGGCACAACATAAGACCATCACCAAGATGCGCCCATTGCGTTTACAGCCGGGGACCACAATGGCAATAAAGAGCGCATAGAGCGCAATGCCTAAGCCTGCTGAAATCCATGCAGGTAAGACGGCATGTGCTGCCACCCCAATGGCGGCGCCTAAAACCCAGGAGCTGTATGTCAGGGCAATAATACCGGCCAAATAAGAGATCTTAGCTAGTTTATTGGGCGCGGTGGTAAAGATGGCAAAAGTCTCATCGACCACAAACCATGAGGCAAGCACCCGGCCTAAATTTGACAGGCCAGGCAAGCGACTGAAGATGCAAGCTGACATAATGAAATAGCGGAAATTAATTAAAAAGGTGGCAATGAAAATGGCCACTAGCCCGGCATGTTGCGCGGTCATGCTGACCCCTAAGACCTGCCCAGAGCCTGAATAGACCATGCAGGACATTAAAATGGTTTCAAAAGGGGAAAAACCGGCTTCAAGCGCTGACACACCGTAAGCAATCCCTACCGGCACATAACCAAATACCACCGGGATGCCTGCACGCATCCCCTGCAAAAAGAGCTGTCTTGCCGTCATCTCTTGCTCTATCTTATGTTAACGAAAAACTAATTGACTAAGTGTCCCTAAAGATCCCTGACGGGAAGGCATAAGTCTATCACTGCCCATCGCCGTTGAAACGAAAGCGCCACAAATTTTTGCCCCATTTTGGTAAAAAATCCCTTACCATGCACTAAAATTAAGCATTCATGGGCTTCATTCCTGCCTGCCACTTGCACTGTGGCTGAGCGCTACCTAAGATGATCCCACGATAATTTTTTAACTTAAGATAGTTATGAACCAACTTGATATAGCAAAATTCGGCGGCACCTCAGTTGCCAATTATGAATCCATGGCTTCCTGTGTGAAGGTGGTTACCGCCAATCCTCATACCCGTTTAGTAGTCGTCAGCGCTTGTGCCGGCGTCACTAACATCTTAGTTGAAATTGCATCCGGTGCTTTAAACCGTGCTGAGGTCACTGACCGTATTGCCAAACTGCGTGAGATTCATCAGCAGATTACGGCACAATTGGCCCCTGAGGTACAAGCAAAGTGCAATGATCACTTAGAAGAGCACTTAAACGAGATTAAGAATCTAGCTGCCGAAGCGATGATGGGCCGCTCTGATGAGCTTACCGATCGCATCGTATGCCACGGTGAACTGCTCTCTTCTTATTTAATTGTTGAAGTCTTCAAGAAGATGGGCTTTGCCGCTGAGTTCTTTGATGTGCGCCGCATCATGCGTACCGATTCTGAATTTGGTTGCGCCAAACCCTTAGTGGAAGTATTGGGCTTCTTAACGCAGCAACATTTATTACCGTTGCTTGATAAAGAGCCTATTATCGTTACGCAGGGCTTTATCGGTGCCAATACTGAAGGCATGACCACAACCTTAGGCCGCGGTGGCTCAGATTACTCGGCTGCCCTCTTAGGTGAGGCGTGCAATGCCGCTACCATTTCCATTTGGACTGATGTACCAGGCGTTTACACCACTGATCCGCGCTTAGTACCGCATGCGATGCCCATTGAAGAGCTGACCTATTTGGAAGCTGCTGAAATGGCCACCTTTGGTGCCAAGATTTTACATCCGTCCACCTTAGTGCCGGCCGTGCGCCGCAATATCCCGGTCTTTGTCGGCTCAAGTAAGGAGCCGGAGAAAGGCGGTACCTGGGTTAAACCGGAAACGAAGACCTATCCGTCCTTCCGCGCGGTGGCTTTGCGTAAAAATCAGACCTTAATTGTGCTAGTCAGCCCCAAGATGGTAGGTGCCTCGGGCTTCTTGGCCAATGTGTTTAGCATTTTTGCCAAGTACGGTAAGTCGGTGGACTTAGTTTCCACCTCGGAAGTCTCCATTGCAGTGACCTTAGATGCCGGCTCCAATACCTCCGGTATTCCGACCTTATCTGAAGAAATGCTCAATGAGTTGCGTCAATTCTGCCATGTAAAGGTGGAAAACAAGCTCTCCTTGGTAGCCATTATCGGTAACAATATGTCCTCTACCGCCGGGCTTACCACCAAGGCCTTTGATGCGCTCAAGCCCTATGCCGTGCGCATGATTTGCTATGGGGCATCCAACCACAATTTATGCTTCCTGCTTAATGAAGATGAAGCCGTGCCGGCCTTAGTTGCCCTGCACCAGCATTTATTAGAGCATGAAGAATAAAAGTTTAAGTTAAGTAAAAGCGCGGCGCCTTAAGGCGCCGTTTTTTTATCCTGCACAACCATAAAAAATCCCCGCCACCGGCAGGGATTTTTTTCTTAATTTAAACTTTAAATCAAGCTTAAATTAGAGAGAGTCGTAGGAGCCTAATTCCTTGAAGGCTTCGATGACGCGCTCGACCATGGACTCTTCGCCCTTACGCAGCCAGACGCGCGGATCGTAGTACTTCTTGTTCGGAGCATCCGGGCCGGTCGGGTTGCCCAGCTGACCCTGCAGGTAGTCCTTGTTGCTCTCGTAGTAGTTCTTGATGCCGTTCCAGTTGGCCCACTGAGTATCAGTGTCGATATTCATCTTGATAACGCCATAGGAAACAGCCTCAGCGATCTCCTCCGGAGAAGAGCCTGAACCGCCGTGGAACACTAAGTTCATCGGCTTGTCAGCAGTCAGACCAAACTTCTCTTTCACATAGGCCTGAGAGTCGCGCAGAATGGTCGGCTTGAGCTTCACATTACCAGGCTTGTACACGCCATGGACGTTACCGAAGGAAGCGGCAATGGTGAAGTTCGGGGAAATAGCGCTTAACTTCTCATAAGCATAAGCTACATCCTTAGGCTGAGTGTAGAGGGCGCTCTCGTCCTTGCCAGAGTTATCCACACCATCTTCCTCACCACCGGTGCAACCTAACTCGAGCTCTAAGGTCATGCCCATCTTGGACATGCGCTCTAAGAACTTGCAGCAAGTAGCCACATTGTCCTCTAAGGATTCCTCAGAGAGGTCTAACATGTGAGAGGAGAACAGCGGACGGCCGTTCTTGGCAAAATACTCTTCACCGTAGTCCAGTAAGCCTTCCACCCACGGAATGAGCTTCTTGGCGCAGTGGTCTGTGTGTAACACTACCGGTACGCCATATTCCTTGGCAACATTGTGCACGTGCAGAGCGCCGGAAATAGCGCCGAGAATGGAATTGCCCTGCGGACGCTCCACCTTCAGGCCTTTACCAGCGATGAAAGCAGCACCGCCATTGGAGAACTGCACGATAACGGCAGAACGAGCCTTGGCAGCAGCCTCAAGCACGGCATTGATGGTGTTGGTACCCACGCAGTTAACAGCCGGGAAGGCATAGCCATTTTCCTTAGCGACGGCAAATAACTTCTGCACATCCTCGCCCCACAGTACGCCGGGCTTAACAACATCTAAAATCTTAGTCATATCTAATGCCTATTGTTAGTGAAAAAAGTAAATCAGTTACTAAAATCCCGCCTTCGCTCATGTCTTAGGCGAGAGAAAGCGCTTAGAGCTTACTTAGCCTCAGCGGCACGCTTCTCTAAGATCTCAACGGCCGGCAACTTCTTGCCTTCCACGAACTCGAGGAAAGCGCCACCACCGGTGGAGATGTAAGAAATCTTGTCGGTCACGCCAAACTTCTGAATGGCATTGATGGTGTCACCACCGCCGGCAACGGAGAAAGCACCGGACTCAGCAATGGCATCAGCCATCGACTTGGTGCCAGTGGCGAACTGATCGAACTCGAATACACCTACCGGGCCATTCCATAAAATGGTCTTGGCAGTCTTGAGCACCGCGTTGATGTTTTCCATCGACTTCGGGCCTAAGTCCATGATCATGTCGTCGTCAGCCACATCCTTCAGATCCTTGACGGTAGCCGGGGTCTTTTCATCAAATTCCTTGCCCACAACCACATCAACGAACTCAGGGATAGAGGTCTTCTTGTCCAGCTCCTGAGCGGTCTCAACCAGATCCGGCTCGCACAGTGACTTGCCAACCTTAGCACCACGTGCCAGCATGAAGGTATTGGCAATACCACCACCGATGATTAAGTGGTCAGCCACCTTAAGCAGGCTGTTTAAGACCGGTAACTTAGTGGAAACCTTAGAGCCACCGACGATGGCAACCATCGGACGAGCCGGGTTGTCCATGGCCTTGCCTAAGGCATCAAGCTCAGCGGCCAGTAACGGACCTGCGCAAGCTACCGGAGCGTACTCGGCTGCACCATAGGTGGTGCCCTGAGCACGGTGAGCAGTACCAAAAGCGTCCATCACGAAGACATCGCACAGGGCGGCATACTTCTTAGCCAGCTCCGGATCATTCTTCTTCTCACCCTTGTTGAAACGGCAGTTCTCGAGCACTACCACTTCACCGGCGTTCACTTCGACGCCGTCTAAGTAATCCTTAACCAGACGAACCGGGCAATCGAGCTTGGTCTGCATGTATTCAGCAACCGGCTTTAAGGAGAATTCCTCAGCGTACTCACCTTCAGTCGGACGGCCTAAGTGGGAGATCACCATTACCTTTGCACCCTTCTGCAGTGCAAGCTTAATGGTAGGCAGAGTTGCCATAATACGCTTGTCAGAGGCTACCTTGCCATCCTTGAGCGGCACATTTAAGTCAGCACGAATTAAAACACGCTTGCCCTGAAGATCGAGGTCGGCCATTTTTAAGATTGCCATTGCTATCTTTCCTCTTTTCCTATGTTGTTTAGTAAGTCTAAGTCCAGTTGCTACTGGATCCCTATATCCAATCGCATTGTAGCTAAGATCGGGGCAAAAAGCTATGCCGGCCCACTGCCAGAGCGCAGAACTGTGGCCGCCGTTACTAAAAAGATTGTAAGAAGAAGGTAAAGATGGGGTGGCTAGTGGGGCTCGAACCCACGACAACTGGAATCACAATCCAGGACTCTGCCAACTGAGCTACAGCCACCAGAACAAAAAAGGAGTTAAAGGAAAAAACAACAATATGAGGCTTTTGCAATGGTCGGTGATAGAGGACTTGAACCTCCGACCCCTTCGTCCCGAACGAAGTGCGCTACCAGACTGCGCTAATCACCGACAAGCGTTGCAATCAACGGGCGCAAATAATACAGGCAGTTGCAACTAAAGTCAAATACTTTTTTTAAAAAAATTTTTAGCCCCTAGGCATTACCCCCTTTTGCAAAAATAAAATATGACGCCTGAGGTGCCTTCATATGCAGGAGCTATCCTGATTTAGTCACCATCGTGCGCCATCTTTTAAGGCCAAACCTGACGTTAAAATTAACGCAATGGTTTTAGCCGAGAAAATGCGCAAATTTATGCGTCAGTGAAGATCTTGGCCATAATCTTCCACCCATCCGGGCCCTTCTTTAAGGCATGGAAATCCACATAGTCAGCACCAAAGTAATTTTCTAAGGTAATGCGGATCACGGCAATGTCATTGACGACCTCCACCACATCCACGCGCGCAGTAGACGGCGTGGGGCCAGCCTGGGTGACGCTATCAAACAAAGTCTGAATCGGAGCTCCGTTGATGGTTGCACTGCCTGCAAAGGCAGGCTTCATCATTGCCCCATCCCCCTTGGCACAGCCATCAATGTATAGCTGTGCGACACGCATGATTTCTTCATAGTCTTTGATTTTGGCAATACTCATCTTAATTTCCTCTTAAGTTAAAGTTTAGTTGTGAAATTTCATTTAAATTCCGTCTAATTTGCGCAAAAAGCATCCTTAAGACCGGCTCTTAACGTATCTCCACTAATTCACTTAAAGGGCGATAGCTGTCATGCCACTGCCTAAAAGGTGCACTATCGGCACTGGGGTAACCTATGGGTAGCAAACAGATAGGCTTGATGTGTTCAGGAAGAGCAAAGGCCTTAGCCACTTGTGGGGCAGAAAAACCTCGCACCCAGACCGAGCCAATCCCCAGATCTCAAGCCTCAAGCATCATATGCGTACAGACAATGCTTACATCCATTTCTGCGGTGTTGTACCCAATCTCCACGGGGCTTTTCCAAGCCCGCGTGAGATCTGCACAACACAACAGCACCACGGGCGCTTGATAGGTAAAGCGCGTCAGGGAGCGAATTTTCTGTAACGCCGCCTCACTTTTTAAGACATAGATCTGATGCGGCTGAAAATTAACTGCCGTCGGAGCAACCTGACCGGCCCGCAAAATCTGCATTAATTTTTCGTCTTCAATTGGCTTTAGAGCAAAGGAGCGCACGGAATAACGCTCAGTGGCAAGTTGCAAAAAATCCATCAGCTCCCCCCGCTTTAAAGGCCATGCACTTGGGCATAACCATTCCACGCAAAGAGCGCCGCTTCACTTTCATCCCCATAGACCTGCGCGACATTGCAGATATACAGGATATGATCTCCCACCTCGTGATACTCCTTGAGCGTGCATACCATCGCCACACGGCTATGTTCCGGGATCTTGATGGCACTACCTTCCAGCGCAGTTAACTTAAGGTTAAAGGCGCTTACCTTGTCTGTATCCCGACCGCTAGTGGAGCCGCAACCTAAAACTGCGTCAGCTAAAGCCACCCCAGGAACCGTCACGATAACTTGCTTATTGAGGCGCACCAGCTCACCGCTATAGGACGTCTTGGCCATCGCAAAGGCCACCATCCCCGGACGATAAGACAGGTAGGTACACCACGAGACCGTGGCAAGATTAGTGGAGCCATTAGGCTTTAAGGTGCACACTAAGGTTACTAAATTAGGTGATGTAAGTTGTGAAGCCTTAGGCAAGGTAATTTTTTTCATAAAACTTCGTACTCCTTTGACGTGCTACCACCTGCAAGATGGCGGTCAACCTCATAGTTGACCGCGATACCCTGGCTATTGCTGTATGGTGTTGGAGTTTTGGTTATAGGCCTTGGCCACACACTTCCACTGCCCATCTAATTTGAGCATGAGAAGCACATCGGTAAAATCGATGCTCCCACCCCAGCCTTCCTCTAAGACGCGGGCGACAGCCAAGTCTTCCTCAACTAGCAACACATCCACGCGGGCTTTAAACTTCGGATTGCCCGGGGTGGTATCAACATTGTGATAGAACTGCTCAATGGAACCGTGCTCTAATACGCCATTTAAACGCCCAAACAGTACCGCCTCATCGATAAACAGTTCTTTGGCGTACTTGCTGTTGCCTTCAGCGACGCTTTGCACAAACTTCATCGCAGCCTCTTCAACGGCTTGATATTCTTTAATTTCAGCTCTCATGTTTATGTCTCCTTTATTTCTTTTACAGTTGTTTATTGGTATTAAATGTGGTTGCCCACCTCATAGCCATCCCAGATGGCATGCATGATGGTGCTTACTTGTTGCTCATCACCAATCTCATAGACATCAGCCCCACAACAAGCCAAGGCAGGGCTAAGTGAGGGAGCTGGTTTAAAGCCCACCGCAATGACAATGGAATCAGCAGCGATGGCAGTGCGCACCTCCTTTGAGTCAACAATTGCTTGTCCATTTTCCACGCCCACCAAACGATGAGAGGTCAGGACCTGCACCTTATAGTGGGCAAACAAATCGCCTATCATCTGGCCATTGGGAATGGGGACGTAAATCCCCGCCGTCAAAATTTGCGGCAAAGCTTCCACCACAGTCACCTCTTTGCCCTCTTGCGCATATTCCAACGCCATCTCACAGCCCACCAAGCCCCCACCGATTACCAGCACCCGTTGCCCGATTTTTTCCGGATGCTTAAGCGCATCAATACAACCAATGACCTGCGGAGCATCCATGCCCGGCACCTGCGGCATAATCGGTAAAGATCCGGTAGCCAAAATGATGACATCAGCCCCAAGGGCTTTTAAGTACTCGGCGGTGGCGGTGGTATTTAGCTTAATATCTACCGGTAAGCGCTGTAATTCTTGCTGATACCAAGCATTAAGTGCTCTCACCTCTTGTTTAAAACTGTGATTGCCCCCGGGGATTAAATTGCCCCCTAAGTGCGCGGTTTTTTCTAGCAAGGTAACCTGATGTCCGCGTAAAGAGGCCACCCGTGCAGCTTCCATGCCGGCCACGCCCCCACCGACAATGACCACCTTCTTCTTTAAAATGGCAGGACGCATGGCAAAGCGCACTTCACGCATGGCCACCGGATTTACCGCACAAGACGGTTGCTTACCCTGTTGCAAACGGGTAATACAACCTAAATTACAGGCAATGCATGGACGGATCCGCTCGGGATGCCCGCTTAAAACCTTATGGGGATATTCCGCATCGGCCAAAGCCGCTCGTCCTAAAACGACCGCATCAATTTGTCCGTCAGCAATCGCCTGGGCCGCAATATCCGGATCATTCATGCGGCCACCTACCAAAATGGGGATGTTGACTGCAGCCTTAGCTTGTGCCGCCATCTTCACCAGATAACCCTTAGGCATATATATCGGCGGACAGGCGTAATAGAAGGAATCGTAAGTGCCGGTATCGACGCTCAAGCAATCATAGCCGTAAGATTCCAGCAATTTAGCGATGTTAATGCCCTCTTCTAAGGTACGCCCAGCCTCTTCACTTCCATCAAGTGAGGCCTGCTCAAAATCTTTAATAAAGGTTTTAAGGCCCAAACGCATACTGACCGGGTAAGCACTACCACATTCTTGCTTGATGCCCTCTAAGATTTCGCGTGCGGCACGCAGCCGATTTTCCAAACTGCCGCCATATTCATCGCTACGATGATTCATCATAGCCAAGGCAAATTGATCTAGCAAATAACCCCAGTGAATCGAATGCACCTCCACGCCAGCAAAGCCCGACTCTTGTGCAATCTTGGCGGCTTTAACCACAGAAGCTATCTTAGATTTAATCTCTGCATGGGTAAGTTCTGGCGCTACTTCCCCCGGATGGCGGAACACCTGCACCGCCGAAGGCGCCGGCAAATGCGGATAATTACGTCCAAGTCCCATCGTAATCTGCGCAAAAATCTTGGTGCCATAGGCATTAGCACGCTCGTTAAGCTCCGTGGCCGTCATTTTAAAAGCCTCCGGATTTTGCAAAATAGCAGGACCGATACCGGTATAGGGGTCAACAGTGCAATCGGCAGCTAAGGCGCCGGTAAAAATTAAGCCAAAACCACCCTTGGCGCGTGCCACCAAATACTCAATGGTTTCGTCTTTAAGTCCGCCGCCTGGCAGATGATGCTGACCACAACCAATAGGCGCCATGCAAAACCTATTTTTGATGGTCACATTGCCAATTTTTAGAGGTTGGCCCAGAGAGCTATAAGTTTGCATCAGATTGTTCCTCCTTATTGCTGCGGACTTTTCTATCCTCACTGCCTATACTTAAAATGTAATAAGAATTAAAAATTAAACAAGTACGCACATTTAAGTGCGATACTTACAATGTAGTTGTATAATTACGTAAATGGCTAATACTTACTTTTAGGATAGTGATAAATGAATCAACGTTGTATCGCCAAAGAATGCTTAAATACCACCGGCTTTAGCTATACCTTGGCGCTGATTAACGGCAAATATAAGATGACGATTCTGTACACCTTGATGGCATTTAAGGTGGTGCGCTTTAATGAGATGAAAAAATATATTGGGAGTATTTCGTATAAGACGCTCAGCTCTACCTTAAAGGAGCTGGAGGCTGACGGGCTGGTACATAGGCAAGAGTATCCGCAAATCCCACCTAAAGTGGAATATAGTCTTACCCCGCGCGGCAAGTCCCTGATCCCTATTTTAGATATGATGTGTGAATGGGGAGATAACAACCGTATCTAATATTGTAATTAACTAAAAACTGTAAGCTTAGTCGGCAATTAACCATTTAAGGCTCTAGGCGCCTGCTTAGATGTGCTTTTTTAGCATCAAACTGCCTTAGGGGCGCGAGCTTACGGTTAAAAAAAGCTTTTCATCCCCGCCTGCCTGCAAGATAATGCACACAGCAAATTTTGTGCTCAGTTCTTTTTTATCTAAGGAACAATACTATGTTCGGTCTTGAAATTGCAGAGCTACTTTCTACCGTGGTCATTCTGCTTATCTGTGGTGTCCTCGCCGGCTTTTTGGCAGGCCTCTTGGGCATCGGCGGTGGCGTAGTCTTCGTCCCGGTCTTTTATTTTGTCTTCATGCATGCCTTCCATGCCGATGGCAATACCGCGATGGTGCTAGCTACCGGCACCTCACTTACCTGTATGATCCCCACCTCAATCTCTGCAGCCATCTCCCAATATAAACGTGGCAATACCGATTTGGCGGTCATCAAGTCCTGGGCGCCTGGCCTTATCTTAGGTGTGGTGGTCGGGGCCGTGATTTCCTCCTTCTATGGCGGTGAATGGCTGGCCATCTTATTTGGCAGCATCATGATCTTAAACAGCCTCAATACCTTATTACGAGCCAAAGCCAAGCCGATGTGGTCACGCTTACCTGCGCTTTTGTGGCAAAGAGTCATTGGCTTTGCCATCTCCTGTTTTTCGGTGATGTTGGGCATCGGTGGTGGTACTTTAACCGTGCCGGTACTCAATGCCTGCTCAGTTGAGCCGCATAAGTCTATTGGTACTTCGTCGGCAGTTTCGCTTTTTGTCTGCGTTCCGGGTGCCGTAATCATGCTGCTTACCGGTACCACGCCGCATGATGCACCCATCGGTACCTTTGGTTTAGTCAATCTCTTAGCTGCCATTTGTGTGGTGCCAATTTCGGTGCTCTTTGCCCCCATCGGGGTGCGTTTTGGCAAGAAAGTAAGCCCGGTGACCTTAAAGCGCATTTTTGCCGTCGCCCTCTTTATTGTCAGCGTGCGCATGTTGGCTGGAGCTTTACTCTAAAAGAGCAGATTTTTCGATTATAATGCGCTGTCTAATGCTCCACAGGAGGTTTGCATGAGTGCTCAGATTATCGATGGCAAGGCCATTGCCAAAAACTTACGCTTAAAGCTTAAGGACGAAGTTGCCGCCCATACGGTTAAGGGTGAGCGTGCTCCGGGCCTGGCGGTAATTTTAGTCGGTGCCGATCCGGCATCGCAGGTTTATGTGCGCAATAAGCGCAAGGCCTGTGAAGAGGTCGGAATTGTCTCCTTCCCCTACGATTTACCGGCAGAAACCACGCAAGCACAGCTGGAGAGCATTATTGATGAATGCAATCAAAATCCGGCCATCGACGGCATCTTGGTACAATTTCCGCTTCCGCGGCATTTAGATGAAAGACGCGTCATTGAAAAGATTCTGCCCACAAAGGATGTCGATGGTTTCCATCCTTACAATGTCGGCCGCTTAACGCAGCGTATCCCGCTGTTGCGCGCCTGCACCCCCAAGGGCGTGATGACGATGTTAAAGGAAAGCAAGGTAGATCTCTTGGGCATCAATGCCTGCATTGTCGGGGCGTCCAATATCGTCGGCCGTCCGATGGCCTTAGAGCTCTTGCTTGAAGGCGCGACCGTCACCGTTACCCATCGCTTTACCAAAAACTTAGAGCCCTTTGTGCGTAATGCCGACTTGCTGATTGTCGCCGTCGGCAAACCGCGCTTTATCCCGGGACAGTGGATTAAGGATGGTGCGGTGGTCATCGATGTGGGCATCAATCGGCTGCCAGATGGCAAGCTGTGCGGCGATGTGGATTTTGAAACGGCCAAGGAGCATGCGTCCTTAATTACCCCGGTCCCCGGTGGCGTGGGGCCGATGACGGTAGCTACCTTGATGGAAAATACGGTACAGGCCTATACCACCCATATTCAGGGCTAAGCACCACTTAAGCATTACAGTAAAAAAGGCGCCGCAGTGGCGCCTTTTTACCTTCTAAGCTTAAAGTCTTAGCTTAGATTAAAGAGATGACATCAAAGTTCACCTCAGGATTGCTATCCTTGCTGTAGTCCACGCCCGGAACTTCAAAGCCAAAGAGCTCTAAGAACTGATGCTTGTAGTCAAGGTAATCAGTCTTGTCCTTCAGATTTGCCGTGGTGATCTGCGGCCACAGGGCCTTGCAGGCATCCTGTACTTTAGGATCAAGCTCAAAGCCGTCCATACGCACGCGGCCACAATCATCCAGGACGCAATCCTTGCCATAAAGCGAGGTGGCAAACATGCGCCAAATATGCTCAATCACCGACTCATAGCAGTGTTGTTCGCGCATCACTCTAAAGCAAATGGCAATGTACAAAGGCATCACCGGAATGGCCGATGAAGCTTGCGTTACCACCGACTTGAGCACCGCCACGCGGGCATCGCCTTTTACACTCTTTAACAGTTCACGATTAGCCGCAGCGGCACGATCCAAGTCTTCCTTGGCCTTACCTAAGGCGCCCTGCCAGTAAATCGGCCAAGTGATCTCGGTGCCAATATAGCTATAGGCCACGGTCTTGCACCCTTGAGCTAAGACCCCTGCCTGCGACAGAGCCTGCATCCACAGCTCCCAATCCTGACCGCCCATCACCTTGACGGTATTGTCCACTTCCTCGGGGGTAGCAGGTTCAATGGTCGCCTCGATGATTTCATCTTTATTGGTATCGATAGCGGTGGAAACATAGGGCTTGCCAATAGGCTTTAATGAAGAGCGCACCACTTCACCACTACCTGGCATCTTACGCACCGGGGCGGCTAAGGAATAGACCACCATGTCCACCTGCCCCAAATCCCGCTTGATAAGCTCAATGACCTTGGCACGGCACTCATCGGAGAAAGCATCGCCATTAATGTTCTTGGCATATAAGCCCTCAGCCTGAGCAAATTCGGTAAAGGCAGCGCTGTTGTACCAGCCGGCAGTACCCGGACGCTTGGCCGTACCCGGCTTTTCAAAGAACACCCCGATGGTGGCAGCCCCGGAGCCAAAAGCCGCCGAGATACGCGAGGCCAAACCATAGCCGGTGGAGGCGCCGATAACTAAGACCTTCTTGGGGCCATTTTCGATGCGCCCTTGGCTTTTTACATAATCAATCTGCTGCTTGACATTGGCGCGGCAGCCTTCAGGGTGAGTAGTAACGCAGATAAAGCCGCGTACTTTCGGTTCAATGATCATGGGCATTCCTTATTTAGCTACAGGCGCAAACCACGCCTGGGTAACATACGGTTTCATTCCGGCACCGCACAGCACCGGTTATTGTTGCCATTATAGCGAAAAAAGCCTGCGCGCTTACGCCCCTACCGAAGTACGTCTATATTTCTTACCGGTGCAATATTTAGTCCGGAGTTTATAATAGGATCTATGGTGTTTTATTACCCCCTGACTTTAAGCCTTAACTTACTTGTATTCACAGTAAGTGCATGCTTACTGACGCTTTTTTGGTGGAGTTTATCGTGTTTAAAATTCATCGCTCGTTATGCTTATTTCTAGGTTGCACCGCCACCACCCTCTTCTGCTCTCTCCCCACGGCACAGGCCATAACAGCTCAATCTCACCCCCTTGAGGGTTCGCAAATTGCTGTAGCCTATCAATTACCTGGCTCCAACGAAGTCTATGGCGTGAACAGTGATATCTACTTTCACCCCGCCTCCACGCAAAAGCTCATTACGGCCTTAGCCGCCTCCTTGTTTTTGGGCAATGACTACACCATCAAAACGCGCTTGCAAGTACAACAACAAGCCTTAAACATCGGGACAGATCAGAAGGCAAGCTTGAAACTTAGCCCCGAAGGGATCTTACAGTCCGATGTCACCATCCGCTTTAGTGCTGATCCTACCTTGACTATCGAAGGGTATCGTAAATTACTCTCCACCTTGCAACAACAAGGCGTCAAGCGCATTGCCGGAAATGTCAATTTAGATGTCAGCCGCGTCGGCACCCCGATCCGCGCCCAAGGCTGGAATTGGGCCGATATCCCGAGCTGCTTTACCGCCCCGGCATCGGCAGTAGTGTTAAACCGCAATTGCACCTTTATTGAGCTTACCAATCAAGGCCCGGGCACGCGTGCCCAACCGAAGATCCCTGCAGGACTTCCGCTAAAGGTCATCTCCGATGCCATCGCCGTTGACAATCGTGACTATGGTGGGGATTGCGAGCTGGAGATTAATCTCTATCAAGGCAATGAATATCAACTCTCAGGTTGCATTCCGGCCGACAACAATGGCAAGCCCTTTCCGCTGTCTCTAGATGTCTCCGATCCAGTTGCTTGGGGCGTTTCCTGGACACAAAAGCTGTTAACTTCCATGGGCATTGGCGTTGACGGCAACGTACAGGCCATACGCCATCCGTCAAATGACGTCACCACCATCGCAGAGATTAAATCCAAACCCTTAGGCGAATTAATTCGCTATATGCTTATGCGCTCGAACAATCTCTATGCCGACGCCATTGCTAAGAATACCGCTGCCGAGTACTACTCCCTACCTGCAACCTATAATCGCACCGCACGCGCCTTACGCTCAATTTTAAGTCAATATGCCGATATTGATTTGAACGCCGCCTATTTAGTGGACGCCTCGGGGCTGTCGGCACACAATCTTTTAACGGCGCGCGAGTTATTGGCCGTCCTTGCCTATATGAAGGCGCATGATGAGGAATTGCATTTAATTGACATGTTGCCGGTAGCCGGTAAGTCCGGCACCTTACATTGGCGCGCCTCCACCGTTAATGCGCCACTTAAATTAAATGTCATCGCCAAGACCGGTACTTTGCAAAATGTCTCTAATTTAGCCGGTTTCGTGCGTACTAAATCCGGAGCCTTAGCCCCCTTTGTGATGTTTACCAATGCCATCACCTATAGTGAGCGCATCCGTGATCGGGTGAAGTTCCGCCGCATGGCCTCGCCGCATTTGGGCTATGAGCGCTATGTGCTGGAAAATATATACGCGCAAAAGGTCATGGGACGTGATTTTTAGGTGCTAGAATTGATCTTAATTTTTCGCCACAGTTTGAGGTCGTCATGAAAATCGTCGACAAATCGCATAAATTAGATAATGTGTGTTATGACATTCGCGGCAAGATCCATCAAGAGGCCTGCCGCATGGAAGATGAAGGCGTACGTATTTTAAAGCTCAACATCGGTAACCTCGCCCCCTTTGGCTTTCAAGCCCCGGAAGAAGTAGTACGCGATGTGGTGCGTAATCTACCTAACGCCCAAGGCTATTGTGAATCCAACGGTATTTTCCCTGCCCGTAAGGCCATTGCCCAGTACTATCAGCAAAAAGGCCTCAAGCATGTTGATGCCGACGATGTCTTTATTGGCAACGGTGTATCCGAGCTGATTACCACCTCGATGAACGCCCTACTTAACAATGGCGATGAAATCTTAGTGCCCGCTCCTGATTATCCGTTGTGGACAGCGGCAGTAAGCTTAGCCGGCGGTCGTCCGGTACACTATATGTGTGATGAGCAGGCCGATTGGTTCCCGGATTTGGATGACATTAAAAAGAAGATCACCTCGCGTACCCGCGGCATTGTGATCATTAACCCGAATAATCCGACCGGTGCGGTCTATTCTACGGCTTTATTGCAAGATCTAATTGAAATTGCGCGCCAACACGATCTCATCATCTTCTCTGACGAGATTTATGACAAAATTCTGTATGATGATGTCGCCCATCGCTCGATTTGCTCCTTATGTGATGATGTCAATGTTGTGACCTACAATGGTCTGTCTAAGGTCTATCGCGCCTGCGGTTTCCGTCAAGGCTGGATGGTCTTCTCCGGGCCTAAAAACAATATCCGCGGTTATGTCGATGGCATTCGCATGATGATGGCCATGCGTTTGTGCGCCAATGTACCGTTGCAATATGCCATTCAAACGGCCTTAGGTGGCTATCAGAGCATTAATGAGCTCATCGTCCCCGGCGGGCGCCTGTACGTCCAACGTCAAGCCCTGTACGAGCGCTTGAACGCCATTGACGGTATTTCAGTGGTCAAGCCGCACGGCGCACTATATATGTTCCCGCGCATTGATATTAAGAAATTTAATATCAAGGACGATCAGAAATTTGCCTTAGATTTACTCAAGCAAGAAAAATTACTCGTCGTGCAAGGCACCGGCTTTAACTGGCCGACCCCCGATCACTTCCGTGTGATCTTCTTGCCTACCGTCGATGTGTTGGAAGATGCCTGCAATCGTTTAGAGCACTTCCTTAAGACCTATCGCCAATAAGGCGGGCCGTCTTTTTAGGCAGGAGGATACTCCTGCCTTAATCCGTTAAGGAGTTCTTATGTCCAAGTTGCACCAAAGCACCTTCCTAGCCTGGATTGTCCGCATGTCGCTTATCAAGCGCTGGGCCTTGATGCTCTCCTTTCGCAAAGAAAACGTCTCCGAGCATAGCCATCAAACGGCGGTGATTGCCCATATGCTGTGCATCATTAAAAATCGGCTCTTTGGCGGTCAGGTCAATGCCGAGCATGTAGCGGTGTTGGCCCTCTACCATGAAGTCTCGGAAACGAAGTTACAGGACTTAAACTCCAAAACCAAGTATTTAAACCCCGAATTTACCCGCCAATATAAAAAGCTTGAGGCTATGGCCGAACGCGAGTGTTTACACACCCTGCCAGAGGAATTGCAGGAGGACTTTGCCGGCCTTATCTTGCAAGATAGTATTGACCCGGAGCTAAAAAAACTAGTTAAGGCCGCCGACTTACTTTCAGCCTATATCAAGGCCAATGATGAGTTGCGCTTTAACAATCAGGAATTTGCTCACGTCAAAGAGGGCTTAGAGCCACGTTTGCAGGAGCTGTGTGAAAACATGCCCGAGGTGCGCTATTTTATCGATCATTTCGTCCAGTCCTGCTGGGCCACGGTCGATCAGCTCACCGGGATTGACCAGGAACACACGCATTGACGATGGCGGATATTGCCTATATTGTCGATGAAAAGGGGCAACGCACCCATGTAATTGTGCCCCTTAAGACCTATGAGACTTTGCTTGCGTTGCAAGAGCTGTTAAAATCAGGCCCTTTAGCGCATGACGAACTTTATTATTTAAATTTCAAACAACATCAAGCCTATGGTTATCCGCAAGGCCTAAAAAGCAATCCACAATTTGTGCTGATTAAAGGCTCTGAGGTGGCGCTAACTATGGCACCATCCATGCCCAAGCGCATTGTGCGCTTAAAGGAAGACTTGCTCAATAACCAAAGTCTAAGCTTAGACGTAGCGCGTAATGCCTTTGTGCTGACGCGCGATATCAAGTGTAAAAGTGTCAGTCAAGCTGCCCTGCTGTGCTCCGGTATGGTGATAAACGGCATGGAAGCATTTAAAAACAAGGCCGGCTTCTCGTTACGCACATCAGGTTACGGCCGTAAAAAGAGGATCACATAATGCCGCGTGCAAATCAGGCATCAGCGCGCCCTACACAGGGTAAGCTCAATAAATTTGTTAAACAACAGCCGCGCACGAGCGCCACTAAAGAGCGTCGGCCGTTTAACCATCAATCGCGCCCCAAGATCCGTCGTAATGGGGGCTTTAGTCCCTTTCAGATCCGTTTGGTGCACTCGATTCTCTCTGAGGTCTTAACTGAAGGTAAGCCCTTAGATAAGGCCTATGCCATTTACTTTGCCAAAGTAAAGTTAGAGCCGGTGGAACAGGGCTTTATCATTCGCCAAATTAATGCCATGTTCCGCCGCCTATCTTTTTATGCCTACTGCGCCTGTTTAAAGCGCCCGTCAGACTTTGCGCGCCATGTCAATCGCTTGATTGTCTGCTATTGTGCCGATCAAGGCTGGGAGCTGCCCGATCTTGATTGTGGCGAGGGCTTTGATCGCTCGCATTTATCGCAGCGTATCGGCCAGGCCCGCAATGATGAGCTGTTAAATCAAGGCTGCCCGCAGTGGCTGAATAATTTAGGGCAAAAGGAATTGGGCGCTAAGTGGCCTACCGAGCGCGCTGCACTATGCTCTGAGCCTAAGCGCTATATTCGCGTCAATACCTTAAAGACCGACCGTGACACCCTAGCTTCACGCCTAAGCGATGAAGGCGTAGTCACCCGTCCGGTAAAAGGTATTCCCACAGCCTTGGAAATTACCTCTAGTTGCGCGCTCTTTCGCACGCAATGCTTTAAAGAGGGCTTATTTGAGCAGCAAGATGCCGGTTCACAGAGAATTGCGGCCTTTTGTGAAGTGGCCCCGCATCAGCGAGTAATTGACGCCTGCGCCGGCGCGGGCGGTAAGACCTTACATCTTGCGGCCTTAATGCAAAATAAGGGTCAATTAATTGCCCTAGATACCGCCGCCTGGCGCCTTGAAGAGCTTAAAAAGCGCGCACGGCGTGCCGGCGTGAGCAATATCGAGATCCGTCCGGTTGACAGCTCGAAGATCTTAAAGCGGCTTTATGACAGCGCCGATCGCGTGCTCATCGATGCCCCGTGCTCCGGTACCGGCGTCTTGCGCCGCACCCCCGATTCCAAATGGCGTGATTCCACTGCCTATTTAAAGGAATTACAGCACACGCAAGCGCAAATCTTAGAGCGTGACTGCAACTTAGTCAAAGTAGGTGGCCTGTTAATTTACTCCACCTGCTCCATTTTGCCGTCAGAAAACCACAATCAGATTGCTACCTTCTTGGCACAGCATCCTGACTTTAGCTTAATTGACGAAGTGCAAATGCTCCCCTCAGAAGGTACCGACGGCTTCTATATGGCCAAATTGCGCCGTGAAGCGCCGGTAGCTACAAGCACCGAAGCTGCGCAAGCTCCAACCGAGTCAATAGAGCCTCAAAACACGCACGCTGAATAAGCCTTTATTCCCCCCTTACCCACCGTGCCAAGGTGGGTAAGTTGCGCAAAATTCTCTATTTTTCACTTTTGATAGTTCGTTTTCCGCCTGCTGTGGGTAAATTTGTATCTGCCTTGACCTGAGTTTCCCACAGTTAAGGACCGTTTTTAAATTTCCCACAAGCACTTTTCCCACAAGGTATTTTAAAAATATCTATTTGATTTTAAAGTTTAAATTTTAGGTGTTTTCCTTTTTTAGTGGTTTCTTCTGCGCTTTTTGCCGCTTTTCCCAGAGGTCACTTTCAGCTAACCCACAAAATTTCCCACAAGGGCAAAAAATTTTTCCCACCACGCTTGACTTTCATTTTTGAAAATAAAACTACCGCAAACGCTTGCATTTTGCCGGTGGGAAAAGTTTCCCACCGCAAAAACCGCATGGCAATGCGGCTTGGCGCCAAATCCCACTATTTTTCCCACAGCTTGGCGGAATTTTCCCCCCAAAGAATCCACTTTACCCACCGCTTAACTTTACTTTACCGCAGGTTCAAATTGGCCCCAACTTACGGAAAATTAGCACTTTTTCCCTTCCCACAGGCTATTTTATTGAAAATTAAATAATTTTTAAAAAGCAAGTGCTTTAAAAATTAGGCCTGTGGGCAAATAAAGCTGATAGATATCGGCTTTTCCCACCGATTCACGGCTAACCCACAAAATTTCCCACAAGCGTGGGGAAAAAATTTTTTCCCCTCTTGCTTTTTCAAAACTTTCTTGGCTACAAACTTAGTTAGAAGAAAAATCACCCCTAGACCCTACGTAGCTGTAAGGACGTGCTAAGATCGCCACGCCAAATTTCGGATATAGATAAGTCAACTACCCCCGCCTAAAGAGGCGGGGGCTTGAAGCTGCAGAGCTTTAAGCCCAGGTTGACTAGCCTAAGTCCCGCAGGGGACTGCGCTTATCAGGAAACAGGCACCGCGGAATGTTGATCCAAGTT